>NZ_JANX01000336.1 GCF_000767795.1 Inquilinus limosus MP06
AACGGCGCCCCCTATCACTGGATCGTCAACGAGGATTGGGCCAAGGCGGACTGGGCCGGCGGCCCCGGCACCCCGCCCTTCGGCTTCATCCTGATGGACGGGCTGCACGCCCGCGCCATCGCCGCCCGCTACGGCATGCCGGACCGGGTGGAACGCTGCGCCGGCATCCCGCTGTGGCGCTACGACGACCCCGACAGGCTGCGCCGTCCCCTGGCCGCCGCCGTCCCGGTCGCGCTGCCCGACTGACGGAATTGGACCCTTCGCCCCGTCTCGGCTAGGCTCGTCCCACCATAATCGTTGAGGGGAGGCGGCGATGAATGCTGTTGCAGGCGTGTCCCCGTGGCGCTCGGCGGCCGTTCTCGTCGGCCGGCTGATCTTCGCCGCGGTCTTCCTGCTGGCGGTCAGCTTCAAGTTCATGGGCATGGGCGACACCGCGGGCTACATCGCCGCGGCGGGCTTCCCGATGCCGATGCTGCTGGCCTGGCTGGCCGCCATCCTCGAATGCCTGCTGGTGATCGGCTTCCTGACCGGGGCGTTCTTCACCGAGACGTGCCTGGTCGCGGCGGTCTATGTCGTGTTCCTGGCCTTCGCCTTCCACGGGCCGTCGCACTGGGCGGGGAACCAGGCCGAGTTCGGCTTCTTCGTCGACCACTTCACCTTCCTGGCCGGCCTGCTCTTCGCCGCGGCGCACGGGCCAGGCCGGATCCTGGCCTGGCGCCGGACCGCGATCGGCGGGGCTTGAAGTCGACCAAGCCGGGTTGAATTGGCGTTGCGTCCGATCGAGGAGCAACAGGATGCCGACCATCTGCGATTGCCTCTCCCGCCGGACGCGGGAGAGGTCGGGCTCGCGCAGCGAGACCAGGTGAGGGCTGGCCCAGGCCTCGACGAACTCCCCTCACCCGGAGCCGCTTCGCGTCTCCGACCTCTCCCGCAAGCGGGAGAGGCAAACCGAAGCGCGACCCCTCCAGCGTGATCCGGTTCGAAATCATCCGGCTCTAGGTCGCCGGCCAGGCGGCCATCGCCCGGTGCACGATCTTCATCAGGTCGTCGCGCCCGGCGCCATCCAGCGCCTGCACCGACAGGCCCTGGATGATGGCGCCATAGAACCGCGCCAGCTCGTCCGGGTCGGTGCCGGGCGGCAGCTCGCCCTCCTCCACGGCGCGGGCGAAGCGGGCGCGCAGCCGCGCCACCGAATTGCCGCGCCGCTCCGTCACCACCGCCGCGGCCGGCCGGTTCTCCGGGGCGCAGGTCAGCACGGCGGTGGAGACCATGCAGCCGGGCGGATGCGCCGGATCGCTGAAGTCGCGGGCGGAGCCTTCCAGGATCAGCTGCACCGCCTCGCGCGCCGTCGGTGCCGTCATCGCCCAGGGGGCGGCGCGCTGCGGATCGGCGCGATAGCGGTCCAGCACCTCGCGATACAGCCGCTCCTTCGACCCGAAAGCGCCGTACAGGCTGGGCGTGGTGATGCCCATCGCCGCCGTCAGGTCGGCGATCGAGGCGCCCTCATAGCCCTGGCGCCAGAACACCGGCAGCGCCCGGTCCAGCGCCGCGTCGCGGTCGAAGCCCCGGGGACGGCCGCGCGGACGTGGCGGATCTGTTTTCATAGCGATCGGTCTGAAATTCCGGTTGACGCGAATTCTCCGATCATATTTCGTAGCGATCCATCCGAAAATGGAGTCCCGCGATGACGACCACCCTGTTGGACATCGAGCCCGCCGCCGGATCCGCCCTGTCACGGGGGATCGACGCCGCCATCGACCGGGCGCTGGCGGAGAGGCGGATCGTCGGCACGGTGGTGCTGGCAGCGCAGGATGGCCGGCTGGTCTATCGCCGCGCCGCCGGCCTGGCCGACCGCGAGGCGGGCCGCGCGATGCGCGAGGACACGGTGTTCCTCTATGCCTCGCTGACCAAGCCGATGGTCACCGCCGCCGCGCTGCGGCTGGTGGAGGAGGGGCGGATCGCCCTCGCCGACCCGGTGACGAAGTTCCTCCCCGACTTCCGGCCGAAGCTGACCGACGGCCGCGAGCCGGTGATCACCATCCACCATCTGCTGACCCATACCTCGGGCCTGATCTATGGCTTCACCGAGCCGGCGGACGGCCCCTATCACCGCGCCGGCGTGTCCGACGGGCTCGATGCGCCGGGCCGGTCCTTCGAGGACAATCTGCGCCGCATCGCCTCGGCGCCGCTGGCCTTCGCCCCGGGCTCGGCCTGGGCCTATTCGCTGGCGCTCGACGTGCTCGGCGCCGTGCTGGAGCAGGCGGCCGGCGAGAGCCTGGGGGAGATCGTGCGAAGCCGGGTCGCCGATCCGCTCGGGCTCAGGGACACCGGCTTCGCCCCGCCGGACCGGTCGCGCCTGGCCGCCGCCTATGCCGATGCGACGCCGCAGCCGGTGCGGATGGGCGAAACCTACACCATCCCGCAGCCGCGGGAGTTCGCCGGGCTGAGCTATGCTCCGGGCCGGATCTTCGACCCGGCCTCCTACCCCTCCGGCGGCGCCGGCATGGCCGGCACGGCGCCCGACTTCCTGCGGTTCCTCGAAGCCCTGCGCCGCGGCGGCGCGCCGATCCTCGAGGCCGAGACGGTGCAGGCCATGGCCACCAGCCAGATTGCCGGGCTGGCGATGCCGCAATCGCCGGGCACCACCTTCGGCTACGGCTTCGCGCTGGTGACCGACCCGGCGGCGGCCGGCGTGCCGATGACCGCCGGTACCTGGCGCTGGGGCGGCGTCTACGGCCATTCCTGGTTCGTCGACCCGGCGAAGCGACTCAGCGTCGTCGGCCTGACCAACACCGCGCTGGAGGGCATGAAGGGCGCCTTCGTCACCGACCTGCGCGCCGCGATCTATGCCGGGCTGGAATAGCGGGGCCCTGGGGGCTGCCACCGTCCCTGGTTGACCCGCCCCGGGTAGACCCCCATCCTTTGGGGGTATGCCGTTCTGCGGGAGGTCCGTCGTGGCCGAGCCGGGCGATATCGCGACCCAGATCTGGGACATGAAGTACCGGCTGAAGCGGCCGGACGGCACGGCGTTGGACCAGTCGGTCGAGGACAGCTGGCGCCGGGTCGCGGCCGCCGTGGCCGCCGCCGAATCGGACCCGGATCTCTGGACCGAACGCTTCCTCGGCATCCTGCGCGACCATCGCTACCTGCCGGCCGGCCGCATCCTGGCCGGTGCCGGCACCGGGCGCGACGTCACCCTGTTCAACTGCTTCGTCATGGGCACGGTGCCGGACAGCATGGCCGGCATCTTCGCCCATCTCCGCGAGGCGGCGCTGACGCTGCAGCAGGGCGGCGGCATCGGCTACGACTTCTCCACCATCCGGCCGAAGGGCGCGCCGGTCGCCGGCGTCGGGGCCGACGCCTCCGGCCCGCTGTCCTTCATGGATGTGTGGGACGCGATGTGCCGCACCATCATGTCCGCCGGCTCCCGCCGCGGCGCGATGATGGCGACCTTGCGCTGCGACCATCCGGACGTGGTCGAGTTCATCGAGGCCAAGCGCACCCCCGGCCGGCTGCGCATGTTCAACCTGTCGGTCCTGGTCACCGACCCGTTCATGCAGGCGGTGGCCGATGACGCGCCCTGGGAGCTGGTGTTCGGCGGCCGCGTCTTCCGCACCCTGCCGGCGCGCGAGCTGTGGGACCGGATCATGCGCTCGACCTATGATTCGGCCGAACCCGGCGTGATCTTCATCGACCGCATCAACGCCCGGAACAATCTCCAATATTGCGAAAAAATTCAAAGCACTAACCCCTGCGGCGAGCAGCCGCTCCCGCCCTATGGCGCCTGCCTGCTCGGTTCGGTCAACCTGGCGAAGCTGGTGGCGGATCCGTTCACGCCCGGGGCGCGCTTCGACCATGCGGCGCTGGCGGAGATCGTGCCGGTCGCGATCCGGCTGATGGACAATGTCGTCGACGTCTCGCGCTTCCCGCTGCCGGAGCAGCAGGCGGAGGCCTGGGCCAAGCGGCGCATCGGCCTCGGCGTCACCGGCCTGGCCGATGCCTTCCTGATGCTGGGGGTGCGCTACGGCTCGCCCGAATCGGCGGCGCTGACCGAGGAGTGGCTGGAGGCGATCAAGCGGCATTCCTATCGCGCCTCGGCGGAGATCGCGGCGGAGAAGGGGGCATTCCCGCTGTTCGACCGCGACGCGTTCCTGGCCGCGCCGGGCGTCGCCGAGCTGCCGCAGGAGATCCGCGACCTGATCGCGCAACACGGCATCCGCAACGCGCTGCTGACCTCGATCGCGCCGACCGGCACCATCTCGCTCTTCGCCGGCAACGTCGCATCGGGGATCGAGCCGGTCTTCGCCTGGACCCACACCCGCAACGTGCTGCTGCCCGACGGCAGCCGGCGGGCGGAGACGGTGGAGAACCACGCCTACCGGCTGTTCCGCGAGATCCACGGCGCCGACGCGCCGCTGCCGGACCATTTCGTCGACGCCCAGACGCTGCAGCCGGCCGACCACCTCGCGATCCAGGCGGCGGCGCAGAAGCACATCGACAGCTCGATCAGCAAGACCATCAACTGCCCGGAGGACCTGTCCTTCGAGGCCTTCAAGGACGTCTATGCCCAGGCCTATGCGCTGGGCTGCAAGGGCTGCACCACCTACCGCCCGAACCCGATCACCGGCGCGGTGCTGGAGGCGACACCGACGGCGAAGGCGGCGGACGCCCCCGGCCTCAGCGCACCCGCGGCCCGGCCGGAGGTGCTGCCGGGCGAGACCTATAAGCTGCGCTGGCCGGACAGCGACCACGCCATCTACGTCACCCTCAACGACGAGGTGATCGACGGCCGCCGCCGGCCCTTCGAGATCTTCATCAACTCGAAGAACATGGAGCACTACGCCTGGACCGTGGCGCTGACCCGGATGATCAGCGCGGTGTTCCGGCGCGGCGGCGACGTCGCCTTCGTGGTCGAGGAGCTGAAGGCCGTGTTCGACCCGCGCGGCGGGCAGTGGATGGGCGGCCGCTACGTGCCGTCGCTCCTGGCCGCGATCGGCGAGACGATCGAGCGGCACATGGTGGCGACCGGCTTCCTGGCGAAGCCGGAGGGCATCGTGCCGGAGGTGGCGGTCGAGGTGACGGCGGAGGCGGTTGGGGGGCAGGTCCGGCCGCCGGGCCGCTCCTGCCCGAAATGCGGCCACCCGACCCTGATCCGGCAGGAGGGCTGCGACACCTGCCTGAACTGCGGGTATTCGCGCTGCGGCTGAGGGCCGGCGGCGCGCGGGCGGCCCGGGGGTGGGCCGGCATCGTGGAGGGGAGCGTCACATGCAATTGTCCGATTTCACCAGCTTCGAGAAGCTGATCTCGCCGACCTTGATCAAGATTCTCTACTGGGTCGGTATCGTCGTGATCGTCCTGGGCGGGCTGCGGGCCCTGTTCACCGCTTTCAGCGCCGGCGGCGGGCTGTTGGGCGCGCTGCTCGCGATCGTCGGCACCATCGCCTTTCTGATCGGCTGGCGCGTGGCGTGCGAGATCTACATCGTCGTGTTCGGGATCTACGACCGGCTCGGCGAGATCCGCGATCGCGGGGCGATGCGGCCGGAGGCGTGATCCGGCAGGGCTGTCCTACGCGATCTCGACCGCGGGCCCGGCTGTGTTGGGGATGAGGGTGTTGTCGCCGGCTTCGGCCACGCGCTTCGCCAGCGCGAACAGGGCGCCGTCGCGGATGCCCAGTTCGCGCAGATGCTCGACCGTGTTCAGCAGGTAGTCGCGGTTCGGGCCGCTGCTGCCGACGCCGGTGCGGATCATCGCCAGCGTCTCCTCCGGCCCCAGCGCGCCGCGATACTGGCGATGGCCGCGATCGGCCAGGAAGCAGCAGGCGGTGACCGGGCCGGAGGGGAGGCGGATCTGCTTCAGGCTCGGGCGGTAGACGCCCGTCACCATCTCCCGCTCCCACAGATAGGCGACCACCGCCTGCACATGCTCCGGCGCCACCTTGAACGCCATGCCGCGGCAGGAGCCGCCGCGGTCCAGCCCCAGGACCAGCCCCGGCCGCTCCGGCGTGCCGCGGTAGCGGTGGGACAGGACGCAGAAACGCCGGTGATAGCCGTGCAGCACCGCCGGCTGCCGCTCGAGATGCGGGAAGCCCGGATTCCACATCAGCGACCCGTAGCCGAACACCCAGAGCGGCTCGCCCGGGATCAGCGGCAGGTTCGGCGTCTTCCAGTCGGGGTGACCATCGGCCATCGACAAGATGTAGCGTGTTGCACATGCGAAGGGGAGGGGCGTCGTGTCGCGTTCCGCTGGTTCGGCTTGACTCCGGGCCCCGGTCGCGGCCACGTGCCATCCTCGCGCCACCATCCGGGACCGCCATGCGTCGCCGCCGCCGTATCGTCGCCGTTCCCACCACCCTCGTCGTGCTGCTCGCCGCCGGCTGGACCGGCGGCTGGTACTGGGCCGCGGGCAAGGTCGAATCGCAGGCGCAGGCCTTCGCCGCCAACCCGCCGCCCGGCGTCACGGTCGACCCCGGCACGCTGAGCGTCGAGGGCTTCCCGCTGGCCTTCACCGTCGAATCGCAGGCGCCCAGCCTGCGCCGGGCCGACGGGCTGACCTGGAACGCCGCCGGGGTGGTCGCCACCGCCAGGCCCTGGACCCTGCCGGAGGTCGGCTTCACCATCGCCCCGCCGCAGCGCGTCACCCTGCCGGGCAGCCCGGCCCTGATCGCCGAGGTCAAGGGCTCGGGCAGCGGCACCGCCCGCCTCGGCACGGACGGCAAGCCGACCCGGGTGCTGCTGACCCTGTCGCAGGTCGAGCTCTCGGGCGGGCTGCTGCCGGCGGCATTGCCGGTGGCCCGGGTCAACGGCTCGGTCGACCGGGCGCCGGAGGAGGCCGGTGCCGGCGCCGCCGCCGCGCTCGACATC
>NZ_JANX01000337.1 GCF_000767795.1 Inquilinus limosus MP06
ATCGCCGTCGCCGATATCGTCGACACCGAGGCGTTGAGCGCAGCGCTGCGCGACGCCGAGGGCGTGCTGGCAATCGTCCCCCTGAACCCGTCGCGCGGCGACGCCGCAGCAGAGACCCGCAGCCTGATCGACAGCCTGGCCCGGGCGCTGGAGGCGGCGCGGCCGCCGCGCACCGTCGCGATCTCGGACTACGGCGCCCAGCACGCAGCCGGCACCGGCATCACGCTGCTGTTCCACCATCTGGAGCAGCGGCTCGGCGGCCTGCCGGGCATCGCCTTTCTGCGCTCGGCCGAGCATATGCAGAACTGGGGGCGGTCGCTGGGCGCGGCCATGGCCACCGGCGTGCTGGCCAGCCTGCACCATCCGCTCGACAAGCGCTTCCCGACCGTCTCGGCCCCCGATGTCGGGCTGGTCGCGGCCGAGCTGCTGGACGCGGCCGACGTGCCGCCGCGCATCCTCCATGCCGAGGGGCCGCAGCGCTACACCCCGATCGACGTCGCCGCCGCCCTGGCCGGGCCGCTCGGCAGGCCAGTGCAGCCGGTGGCCCTGCCGCGCGGACAGTGGGAGCAAGCTCTGGCGGCAGGCGGGCTGGGCGAAGGCTATGTCCGGCTGGTCACTGAGCTCTACGACGCCCACAATGCCGGGCGGATCGAGGTCGAGGGCGGTGAGGTCCGGCGCGGCACGACGCCGTTGGCCGAGGTGCTGGCGGCGCTGGTGCGCCAGCCGGCCCGCTAAGCGGAACCCTCCTGGCGCCGCACCATCTCGGCGATCCAGGCGGGGGCGTAGGGCGGCGTGCAGCCCGGCGATGCCGGGTAGTCGACGAGGACCTGGAGCCTTTCGCCGATGGCGATGGCGCGGGCACGGTGCGCGGGGTGACGGATGCCGATCTCGGCGAGGCAATGGTTCATCGACCACTGCTTGGGTGCGGGCGCATCCTTCATCTCCGTCTCGATCTGATGCAGCAGGCCGTCCAGGTCCAACCCGGCAGCCCCTTTGACGACGCGATCGGTCGTCAGGCTCCACCCGGCCCTTCCGACCAGATCCGCTTCGTCCTTCCAGCGCAGGCGCAATGCTTCGGTGTGCGTCCCGGGCTTGACGATGCCGGTGACGAACCAGTCCAGCAGCTTCGGTGCGCGGATGCCGCGGATCATGGCGTCAAGCTCGTCGGCGAAGAAGGCGGTGGGCTTGGCGACCAGGGTCGCCAGCAGCCGTGCCGCCGTGTCGCCGGTGGCCCAGAGCTCCTTGGCCAGCTCGTGCCGGGTCTTCAGGCGCTTGGCGACCGCGCGGATCGCCGACAGGTTGACGCCGTGATCGTCGCCGCGCGCCTCATTGGCGGCCCGCAGCTTCGGGTCTTCCAGCAGGGCCAGCTCTGCCATGACATCGGTCACTGCGGACATGCAGTTCCTCCACGCTGAGGACGAAGCCTAGGACGGGAACTCCTCGTACTGCGGCAGGTCGTCGGCGATGGTGTACCAGGGCGCCTTGGAGCCGACGAAGATGTGCTCGGTCGGCCGGATGCTCGGGTCGTCGACCAGCGTGCCCATGGCGACATGGACATAGGCGCCGTCGCGGACCACCGAGAACAGCAGCGACCCGCAGGCCCGGCAATGCGTGTTGTTGCCGTCCGGCTCGCCATAGATCATCAGCGAGTCCCGGCCCTGCGTCACCGTCAGCTTGGCACGCTCGATCCCGGCGATCGGCTTGAACGCCGACCCCGTCGTACGCCGGCAGTTCGAGCAGTGGCAGTTCATGGCATAGCGGAATTCGTCCGCCACCTCGTAGTGGACGGCGCCGCAATAGCATTTGCCGGCCAGTATGCGCGCGCTCTCGGTCACGGGCGTCTCCTCCGGTGATGGTCTTGCGGCCGAGACTATCGCCGTCCGCCGCCGCTTGACAGGCCGGCGTCAGCGGCGCTAGCGTCCGCTCATTCGAGCATAGTCTGCTCAAATGTTGACGGACTCGCCACCGTGACCCTCCAGGCCGATCTCGGGCACCGCGTCACCTCTGATGCCCAGCGCGAGCAGTTCATGGTCCAGGCGGCCAAGCTGTATTACGACCTGGACCGCAACCAGTCCGAAATCGCGCAGGAGCTGGGGCTGACCCGCTGGCAGGTCGGCCGGCTGCTGCAGGAGGCGCGCGAGACCGGTATCGTCCGCATCGAGATCGTGGCGCGGAGCCAGCGCCGGCCCGACCTCGAGGCCCGGCTGCAGGCGCGCTGGAAGCTGCGCGAGGCGATCGTCGTGCCGAGCCCGGCCAACGGAGACACGCCGACCGACGAAGCCATCGCCATCGACGCCGTGGCCCAGGCCGCGGCACAGTATCTCGCGGCACTGGCGCCCAGGCCCGATCTCGTCGGCGTGTCCTGGGGCCGCACCATGACCGCGGTGGCCCGGCGCCTGCCGCCGCGCTGGAACGAGGGCGTGCAGGTGGTGCTGCTGAACGGCGCCACCGCCATCCGCGGCACCGCCTTCCGCACCAACGCCGTGGCCGAAGGCTTCGCCGAGGCCGGCCCCGGTTCCGCCACCCTGCTGCCGGTGCCGGCCATCGTCGGCAACCCCGCCACCCGCGCGGTGCTGGAGGCGGACCCGGTGATCGCCGGCATCCTCGATGTCGCCCGCGCCGCCCCGGTCGCCTGCTTCGGCATGGGGCCGATGGCCAGCCGCTCCGTCCATGTCGACTCCGGCTATCTCGATGCCGGCGGGATCGCGGCGCTGCAGCGCGCCGGCGCGGTCGGCGACGTGCTGGGCCGCTTCCTCGATGCCGAGGGCCGGATCGTGTCGCCGGAGCTGGATGCACGCACCATCGGCCTGCGGCCCGAGGCGCTGCGGGAGAAAACCCACTCGATCGGCGTCGCGGCCGGGGCGCAGAAGGCGGGCATCGCTCGCGCCTGCCTCGTCGCCGGCTTCGTCAATGTCCTGGTCACCGACGCGGCCACCGCCGCGCAGCTTCTGGGTGGGGCGCAGGATGGATGAGAGCCTCGCTGCACGAGCACGATGGATCCTGTCCGATTGGGCGCATGGCCTCTCCCGCTTGCGAGATCCCTTCGAAATAGCCGGAGCCCGATCTTTTCTAGTCCCCCCTCCCCTTGCGGGAGGGGGGCAGGGGGAGGGGTCTGCGCGCGTCCGCGCGCGAATGCGCAGAGGACAGGTCCCGCAGCCAGGGTTAGATCGCCAGAGTTCTGGCCGCTCTCAACGGCGAAAACCCCCTCCCCCTAGCCCCCTCCCGCGAGGGGAGGGGGGACTCATTTTTCTTTCGGTCGATGTCGTTGCTGGCCTTCGCGATGGCTCGAGAGACATCCTGAAATGCTCCCGCCCACGGGAGAGGCAACGCGAAATTCTGACGGGAGGCACCCATGCCTGATCTCCGGGCCGAGGCAAGTGCGCCGCACTTGGCCGCCAACACCCACCGCAATCCCGGCATGGCGCTGGAGCTGGACTGGGTGGAGGCCGCGCGGGTCAATCTCAGCGCCGCCGAGCGCCGGGCCGCCACCCTGACCACGCGGCGCACGGTGAAGAAGGAGTACCAGGCCGCCTGGCTGGTGAAGGCGATCACCTGCATGGACCTGACCACCCTGGCCGGCGACGACACGCCGGGCCGGGTGCAGCGCCTCTGCGCCAAGGCCCGCCACCCGCTGCGCGACGACCTGGTCGAGGCGCTGGGCCTGGCCGACCGGCCGCCCACCGTCGGCGCCGTCTGCGTCTATCCCACCATGGTCGGCGCCGCGGTGAAGGCGCTGGCCGGCAGCGGCATCCCGGTCGCCTCGGTCGCCACCGGCTTCCCGGCCGGCCTGACGCCGCTGCCGCAGCGCCTGGCCGAGATCCGCTATGCGGTGGAGGAGGGGGCGGCCGAGATCGACATCGTCATCCACCGCGCCCAGGTGCTGAACCGGGAATGGTCGGCGCTCTACGACGAGGTGCGGGCGATGCGCGAGGCCTGCGGCGAGGCGCATCTGAAGACCATCCTGGCCACCGGCGACCTGCGGACCCTGCGCAATGTCGAGGCCGCCAGCCTGGTCTGCATGATGGCCGGTGCCGATTTCATCAAGACCTCGACCGGCAAGGAGGATGTCAACGCCACCCTGCCGGTCAGCCTGGTCATGGTCCGCGCCATCCGCGACTACCTCGACCGCACCGGCGAGCGCGTCGGCTTCAAGCCGGCCGGCGGCCTGCGCACCGCCAAGGACGCGATCGCCTGGCTGATCCTGATGAAGGAGGAGCTGGGCCGGCCCTGGCTGGAGCCGGAGCTGTTCCGCATCGGCGCCTCCTCGCTGCTCGCCGATGTCGAGCGCCAGATCGAGCATTTCGTCACCGGCCGGTATTCGGCCGGCTTCCGCCACGCTTCCGCCTGAGGAGCTTCACCCATGCCCCGGATCGCGGAGATTCTCGACACCATGGAGTACGGCCCGGCGCCCGAGGACAGCGGCATCGCCCGCGACTGGCTGGCGCGGCACGAGGCGGGCTTCGGCCATTTCATCGACGGCAAATTCGTCGCCCCGGCCGAGGGCGGCCGCTTCGAGGTGCTGAACCCGGCCACCGGCAAGCCCCTCGCCCAGGTGGCGCAGGGCACGGCCAAGGATGTCGACGCCGCGGTCAAGGCCGCGCGCCGAGCGCAGAAGGGCTGGGCGGCGCTGCCGGGGGCCGAGCGCGCCCGCCACCTCTACGCCCTGGCCCGCCATGTCCAGCGCCGCGAGCGGCTGCTGTCCGTGGTCGAGACCATGGACAACGGCAAGCCGATCCGCGAGAGCCGGGACATCGACATCCCGCTGGTGGCCCGGCACTTCTACCATCACGCCGGCTGGGCCTCGCTGGTCGAGACCGAGTTTCCCGGCTACCGCCCGGTCGGGGTCTGCGGCCAGATCATCCCGTGGAACTTCCCGCTGCTGATGCTGGCCTGGAAGGTGGCGCCGGCGCTGGCGGCCGGGAACACGGTGGTGCTGAAGCCGGCCGAGTTCACGCCGCTGACGGCGCTGCTGTTCGCCGAGATCGCGCAGGAGGCCGGGCTGCCGCCGGGCGTGCTGAACATCGTCACCGGCGATGGCTCGACCGGCGCCCTGATCGTCGAGCATGCCGATGTCGACAAGATCGCCTTCACCGGCTCGACCGAGGTCGGGCGGAAGATCCGCGAGGCGACCGCCGGTTCCGGCAAGAAGCTGTCGCTGGAGCTGGGCGGCAAGTCGCCCTTCATCGTCTTCGATGACGCCGATCTCGACGCCGCGGTCGAGGGCGTGGTGGATTCGATCTGGTTCAACCAGGGCCAGGTCTGCTGCGCCGGCTCGCGCCTGCTGGTGCAGGAGAGCGTGGCCGATCGGCTGTACGACAAGCTGAAGCGCCGGATGGCGACGCTGCGCGTCGGCGACCCGCTCGACAAGTCGACCGACATGGGCCCGATCGTGGCCCAGGTGCAGCTCGACCGGATCCGGCATTATGTCGAGCTGGGCAAGAAGGAGGGCGCCGCCTGCTGGCAGGATTCGGCGACGCTGCCCAAGGGCGGCCTCTACTTCCCGCCGACTTTGTTCACCGAGGCCGAGCCGGCCTCGACCATCGCGCAGGAGGAGATCTTCGGCCCGGTGCTGTCGGCCTCGACCTTCCGCACCCCGGACGAGGCGGTGGCGCTGGCCAACAACTCGCGCTACGGCCTGGCGTCCTCGGTGTGGTCGGAGACGGTGAACCAGGCGCTGCATGTCGCGGCGCGCCTCAAGGCCGGCGTGGTGTGGATCAACTGCGCCAACGCCTTCGACGCCGCGGTCGGCTTCGGCGGCTATCGCGAGAGCGGCTTCGGCCGCGAGGGCGGGCGCGAGGGCATGTTCGAATACCTGGTGCCGGGCTGGGAGAAGGACGCTCCGGCGCTGAAGCCCGCGGCCGCGGCGCCGCTGGCGGCGGTGCCGCTGGGCGGCGACCACGACCTGCCCTCGATCGACCGCACCGCCAAGCTCTATGTCGGCGGCAAGCAGGCCCGGCCGGACGGCGGCTACAGCTACACCGTCACCGACCCCAAGGGGCGGGCGCTGGGCCAGGTCGGCCTGGGCAACCGCAAGGACATCCGCAACGCGGTCGAGGCGGCGCACAGGGCCAGCGGCTGGAGCGGCCTCGCCGGCCACAACCGGGCCCAGGTGCTGTACTACCTGGCCGAGAACCTGGCGGCGCGGTCCGAGGAGTTCGCGCGCCGGATCTCGTCGATGACCGGCGCCTCGGCCAAGGCCGCGGCGGCGGAGGTCGAGGCATCGGTGCGGCGGATCTTCTTCTATGCCGGCTTCGCCGACAAATATGACGGCCAGGTGCATGACGCCCGCGCCCGCCAGGTGACACTGGCGATGAACGAGCCCTGGGGCGTGATGGGTCTGCTGTGTCCGGACGAGGCGCCGCTGCTCGGCTTCGTCTCGCTGGTGGTGCCGGCGATCGCCATGGGCAACCGCGTGGTGGCGGTGCCGTCGCCGCGCCACCCGCTGGCGGCGACCGACCTGTACCAGGTGCTCGACACCTCCGACGTGCCGGGCGGCGTGATCAACATCATCACCGGCGAGCGCGACGTCCTGGCCAGGACCCTGGCCGAGCACGACGACGTCGCCGCCCTCTGGTATGTCGGCCCGGCCGAAGGCGGGGCGGCGGTGGAGAAGGCCAGCGCCGGCAACCTCAAGGCGACCTGGACCAACCAGGGCAAGCGGCGCGACTGGCTGTCGGACGTGGAAGGGCAGGGAAGGGAATACCTGCGCCGGGCCACCCAGGTGAAGAACATCTGGCTGCCTTACGGGGAGTAGGGGCCGGCGTCTCCGACACGGCGGGGCCGGCGCCGTATCCCTCTCCTCGGGGCTATTGGCTTCGCACATCTCGAAGTGAGCTTTTTTAGTCCCCCTCC
>NZ_JANX01000338.1 GCF_000767795.1 Inquilinus limosus MP06
GGAGGAGCCGGAAAGCGCGCCGGCCGGCCCGCCGCTGATGGCGGGCACGCCGGTGGTGCCGCAGCGCAAGGGCTGGTTCGGCAAGCGTCGCTGACCGGGCTGCCCTGCGGCCTGACCCTTGGACGCCAGGGGGCCGATCTGGTAATCGTCGCGGTCCCGACCGGACAGGCTTAGGACCGCGACCCGTGGCGCTCTCTCTGCACAACACGCTCACCCGGACGAAGGAGCTCTTCGTCCCGATCGATCCGAGCCATGTGCGGATGTATGTCTGCGGCCCGACGGTCTATGACTACGCCCATATCGGCAACGCCCGTCCGATCGTGGTGTTCGACGTGCTGTCCCGGCTGCTGCGGATGCTGTATCCGCGGGTGACCTATGTCCGCAACATCACCGACATCGAAGACAAGATCATCGAGCGGGCGAAGGCGAATGGCGAGTCGATCGAGGCGCTGACCCGTCGCACCGGCGAGGCCTTCGCTGCGGACATGGCGGCGCTGGGGGCGCTGCCGCCCGACGTCCAGCCGCGGGCCACCGAATACATCCCGCAGATGCAGGCGATGATCGGCACGCTGGTCGACAAGGGCCATGCCTATGCGGCCCAGGGCCATGTCATGTTCAACGTGCCGTCGATGCCGGATTACGGCCAGCTGTCGCGCCGCAACCGTGAGGAGCTGATCGACGGCGCCCGGGTCGAGGTCGCGCCCTACAAGCGCGACCCGGCCGATTTCGTGCTGTGGAAGCCCTCGACCGACGACCAGCCGGGCTGGGACAGCCCCTGGGGCCGCGGCCGGCCCGGCTGGCACATCGAATGCTCGGCCATGGCCGAGGCTCATCTGGGTGACGAGTTCGACATCCATGCCGGCGGCGTCGACCTGATCTTCCCGCATCACGAGAACGAGATCGCGCAGAGCCGCTGCGCCCACGGCACCGCGCTGATGGCGCGCACCTGGCTGCACAACGGCTTCGTCATGGCCGAGGGCGAGAAGATGTCGAAGTCGCTCGGCAACTTCTACACGCCGCACGACCTGCTGGAGGAGTTCCCGGGCGAGGCGCTGCGCTACGCCCTGCTGTCCGGCCACTACCGCCAGCCGCTGGACTTCACCAAGGAGGGCGTGCGCCAGGCCCGCGCGGCGCTGGACCGGCTGTACGGCGCCCTGCGCGCGGTCGAGGCGATCGCGGCGAAGGACCCGTCGGATGCGCCGCATGTGGTGCAGATCGCGCTGGAGGACGACCTGAACACGCCGCAGGCGCTGGCGGCGCTGCACGACCTGGCAGGGGCGCTGAACAAGGCGGGCGATCCGGCCGTGCAGGCGCGGCTGAAGGGCGAGATCCTGTCCGGTGGCCGGCTGCTGGGCCTGCTGCAGCAGTCGCCGGAGGACTGGTTCCGCTGGCAGCCCAAGACCGCGTCGGGGCTGAACGATGCCGAGATCGACGCGCTGGTTGCCGACCGGCGGGCGGCGCGGGCGGCGAAGAACTTCGCCGAGGCCGACCGCATCCGCGACGTGCTGACCGCCGCCGGCATCGCGCTGGAGGACAAGCCGGACCGCACGCTGTGGCGCCGGGTGGGGTGAGGCGATGAGCGAGCGGATCTGGCTGTTCGACACCACTCTGCGCGACGGCGCGCAGACCCAGGGCGTGGACTTCTCGGTGGCCGACAAGATCGCCATCGCCAAGAAGCTCGATGCGCTCGGCATCGACTATGTCGAGGGCGGCTGGCCCGGCGCCAACCCGACCGACGACGCGCTGTTCCGCGACCCGCCGAAGCTGGCGCAGGCCCGTTTCACCGCCTTCGGCATGACCCGGCGGCCGGGCCGCAGCGCCGCCAACGACCCCGGCCTGTCGGCGCTGCTGAACAGCGACGTCCAGTCGATCTCCCTGGTCGGCAAGACCTGGGATTTCCATGTCGACGTCGCGCTGGGCATCCCGCGCGAGGAGAATCTCGAGCTGATCCGCGACAGCGTCGCCGAGGTGGTGGGCCGCGGCCGCGAGGTCGGCTTCGACTGCGAGCATTTCTTCGACGGCTGGAAGGCCAATCCGGACTACGCCCTGGCCTGCGCCAGGGCGGCCTATGAGGCCGGGGCGCGCTGGGTGGTGCTGTGCGACACCAATGGCGGCACCCTGCCGCATGAGGTGACCGAGATCGTCACCGCCGTGGCCCGGCACATCCCGGGCGATCGCCTCGGCATCCACACCCATGACGACACCGGCAATGCCGTGGCCAACAGCCTGGCGGCGGTGCGGGCCGGCGTGCGGCAGATCCAGGGCACGCTGAACGGGCTGGGCGAGCGCTGCGGCAACGCCAACCTGGTGACGCTGATCCCGACCCTGGTGCTGAAGATGGGCTACGAGACCGGGGTGACCGAGGCCGGCCTGGCCTCGCTGACCGATCTCAGCCACTGGTTCGACGAGCGGCTGAACCGCACGCCCCTGTCCGGCGCGCCCTATGTCGGCGGCCGCGCCTTCGCCCATAAGGGCGGGCTGCACGTCTCCGCCATCGCCAAGGATCCGCGCTCCTACGAGCATGTGGCGCCGGAGCGGGTGGGCAACCGCCGCCATCTCGTCGTCTCCGACCAGGCCGGGCGGGCCAACATCCTGGCGCGCTTCGCCGAGATCGGCGTCGCCATCGACCCGAAGGACCGCAATGTCGAGCGGCTGGTCGACCTGGTGAAGCAGCGCGAATTCGAGGGCTATTCCTACGACACCGCCGCCGCCAGCTTCGAGCTGCTGGCCCGGCGCATGCTGGGCCAGGTGCCGTCCTTCTTCACCATGGACCGCTTCACCGTGGTCGATGAGCGGCGCTTCAACGCCCGCGGCGAGGTGGTGCAGGAATCCGAGGCCACGGTGCTGGTCCGCGTCGGCCAGGCATCCCTGCACGAGGTCTCCTTCGGCAACGGCCCGGTCAACGCGCTCGACAACGCCATGCGCAAGGCGCTGGAGCCGATCTATCCCGGCCTCAAGCCGCTGCGGCTGGTCGACTTCAAGGTCCGCATCCTGCGCTCCAACGAGGGCACCGGCGCCATGCCGCGCGTGATGATCGAGACCGAGGATGCCGACGGCACCCGCTGGTCGACGATCGGGGTCTCGACCAACGTCATCGACGCCTCCTTCGAGGCGCTGGGCGACAGCTTCACCTATGCGCTGCTGCGGGCCGGCGCCACGGCACCCGCCTGATGGCCGGCACCGACCAGACCCGCGACCCGCTGCTGGGCGGCCCGGCGATCATCCTGATCGAGCCGCAGATGGGCGAGAACATCGGCACGGCGGCGCGGGCGATGCTGAATTGCGGCCTGACCGACCTGCGGCTGGTGCGCCCGCGCGACGGCTGGCCGAACCCGAAGGCGGTGCCCACCGCCTCCGGCGCCGCCGCCGTGCTGGACAATGTCCGCGTGTTCGCGCGGACCGAGGACGCGATCGCCGATCTCGGCGCCGTCTACGCCACCACCGCCCGGCTGCGCGACCAGCTGAAGCCGGTGGTGACGCCGCGCCGGGCGGCCACGGAGATGCGGGCCCATCACGCCGCGGGCGTGGCCGCGGGCATCCTGTTCGGGCCGGAACGCACCGGCATGACCAATGACGACGTCGCCTTGGCCGATGCCGTGGTCAACGTGCCGCTGAACCCCGCCTTCTCCTCGCTGAACCTGGGCCAGGCCGTGCTGCTGGTCTCCTATGAATGGTTCACCGCCGGCGACGCCACGCCGGAGCGGCGGCTGGACTATGAGGAGGACGCGCCGCCGGCCAGCAAGGAGCAGCTGGTCAACCTGTTCGAGCATCTCGAGGACGCGCTGGACGCCGGCCACTTCTTCCGGGTGCCGGAGAAGAAGCCGAGCATGCAGCGCAACATCCGCGCCTTCCTGCAGCGCGCCCAACTGTCGGAGCAGGAGGTACGGACCCTGCACGGCATGATCGTCGCCCTGGCCGGCCGGCGGAAGGGCGGCGAATAACGCTGCCATGTGCTGCGCTATTCGCCGCGGAAGATAATTCAATTCGATGTGTGGTATTTAGGTGCATAGAGGTTCGTGCGAAATTTTCTGCTGTATACAATTTTATTTTTGTTTGATATCACAGGAATATCAATTGGTATTGGAATTATCTGAAAATAAACTTTATAACTGGCTCCATCTCCGTCGAAGATGTGTTCTTCATCTTCTTTTGGCCAATTTACTCCTATCCCTCCCGATAACTCTGCCGGCCATCGCATTGAGGCGTCAACGCGCGGGAAGTGGAGGCCGTTTTCATCCACGACCTGCTCTTCGCACCAATCCTGGAAGACAGCGGCAGGAACGACGAATTCGTATTCCCCGATCAGATCGTCTCCAAGAATACCGGCGAGAACATTTGATACCGCACCCAAGGCCCATTTGAATGGTTTGAATCCGCCGATATCGAGATCGACGAAATCCTGGGCTACTCCTCCCAGGGATTGATCACCCGAGGCAGCCGCTCCCGCGAGCGCCGCGGACCCCTTTCTGGCCGCATCTTCCAAAGCGGCCTGTATATCGTCGCGGAGCTTGTCCGGATCCCCATTGTCGTGCTCGAACAAGGCAACGTGAATCCGCAGCCCTGTTCCCGGAAATCCGATCGCGCCGCCGGGCGCGCCCGCTGCTACCGGCCCGGTCAGGGTTATACCGCGAAACGCGACTGAGCCGGGCTGCACTCCTTCCTGAATAGGGGTTCTTATAGTCGTGACGAGCTGGTCCGCGCCGCTGTAGTTCGGATTGATGTTGGTCACGGAGATTATGGCGTAAAGCTCATCAGATCCGGCACCGGCGGTACCGAAGCAGCGGATTCCTGCCAGTGTGATGTGGGCGGCTATTCTCCTGCTTCCGACCGGGACTTTGTCAAAGTCCTGCGTTGTAATGACCCCGAGCTGGTAGTTCTGTGAATAGCCGCCTTCTGCGCCGATCTGAAGCCCTTCAACGGGGGCGCCCAGATCCCCCCAGACGCCGCCAAGATCTCGGTAGTGTTCTCGAATATTGCAGGCAGCCAGTGCATCCCGAAGCGATGAGACGCCATAGTGGGATAGGAGGTCGCGTAGGGGCGTGTTCGGACTGAAGCCGCTTCTCACGGCCAAGTCGATCATGTTGTCTATCATGAAACCCTCCTGGCCATAGATCGAAGAATTGTGATCGAGCTACTGCAAGCTCACCAGGATCGGGATGAGGCCTTTGCCGGCTTTCATCGGCTGCAGTGCTTTTCCGACGATCGCGCCGGCCATACGATTTCTGTCTTGTGCTTTCATGGCGTGACCGGTGGTCGACGACGTGGTGAGCAGATCCCCGGTTTCGATTGCCGCGCCGTCGGCGTCGACCATGCAGTAGACCTTTCCGACCAGGGCAAGCGGCAGCATGCCGGTCACGTCGTCCCGGAAATCAAGCAGCAACCCCGGCCTGAACGCGCCGGCACCCGAGATTACGCCCGCGGCTTTGACATCATATTCGGCTGAGCATGGATGGAGGAGGCCGTCATCTCCCAAAACCATGACGCTGCCGGGTTTGATTGCCGCCGCAGAGGCTACCGCGAAATTCTCCGCGCAATCCGCGCCCAGACATTTGACGTTCTTGGCGTGAACCCAACCGCTTGTGTTGATATCCCCGTCAACGGAAACATTGCCGATGAACATTCCGGCCCAGCCGTTTTGGCTCTGACCGTAGACGCCCACATTGTTCTCGCTCAGGCCGGCAACGCCCATATGGTCCTTGCTGCCCCCGGTTGCCCATCCCAGAACGATGGCGGATTGTGGCAATTGGCCAATCATGGATTCTTCAAACAGATCGCCAACCTTTGGGCTTCCCAGCTTGGTCGATGTTGTCGACAGCAGGGTGGGATTCCATCGAAGCGCCTCCGCAAGCGGCATCTCCTTTGCGACTTTTGTGTTCGCCATCTCAGTTGCTCCCGTCAGTTTCGAGCATACGTCAGATCCAACGGAGGATCTGCCCTCGAGGCTGGCGACTCTGATCAAGGTTCATAGGCTTGTCTTCATGCGAACGGATGACGACCCTAGGAAGGATCGCCTGCAAACTGGCGGGTTTCCCTGCGGATGCTATGGAAATGTCCTGCTGGGCCGCCCGTGGCCTGCAGTGAAGATGGCGCTCAGATGGCCGGCACCATGATCCGCCCGGCCCAGTCCGACACCGCGGCGGCAACCGTCCGCAGATGGTCGGCGACGGTGAAGCTGGAGACGCTCTTGCGCGGCTTCAGGTCGTGGTCGCCATCCTCCAGCCACAGCAGTTCGATCCCGTCGGACAGGGCGTAGCCGGCGACCTCGTCGCGGGTGCCGAACTCGTCGCGCGTGCCCTGGCAGATCAGCGCCGGCGTCCTCAGATCAACCAAATGCGCGGTGCGCAACTGTCCCGGCTTGCCCGGCGGGTGGAACGGGTAGCCGAGGCAGAGCAGCCCGGCGATGCGGCCGGCGGCGAACAGCTCGTCGGCGGCCATCGAGGCGACGCGGCCGCCCATCGACTTGCCGCCGATGATCAGGGGCCCCGTGGCGCCGATGGCCTCTACCGCCGCCCGGTATTCCGGGATCACCGTCTCGGCGCGCGGCGGCGGCTTGCGCTGGCCGTCGCGCCGGGCGGCCATGTAGCCGAACTCGAAGCGCGCGACGCGGAAGCCGGCTTCCGCCAGGGCCTTCGCCGCCGCGGTCATCGAGCCCGAATCCATCGGCGCGCCGGCGCCATGCGCCAGCAGGACGGTGGCGCGGGCCTCGGCAGGCCCGTCGATCAGGAAGGTCGGTGCCATGGAGCCGGAGCCTAGCATGGCGGTCGCAGGTTCGGGCCAGCAGTGACGCCAGGGGCCGACGCTGTCAGGATCAGGACGGCATCGGCCAGGCCGCGCCAACC
>NZ_JANX01000339.1 GCF_000767795.1 Inquilinus limosus MP06
CCGAGCGCGTAGACGGCGCCGCCCTCCAGCCCGATGGCGGCGATCACCGCCTCGCCGCGCACGGTCCGCTCGCCGAGGCTCAGGGCGATGCGCTTCAGGGGCGTGCCGGCGAAACGGTCGCGCAGATGCGCCGACCAGGCGATCTCGACGCCGGCATTGGCCGGAAGCAGCGGCGCGATGGCGACGCCGCGATCCGCCAGGACCGGCGCCCAGCCGCCGTCGCCACCCAGCCGCGGCCAGCTGGCGCCGCCCAGCGCCAGGATGGTGGCGTCGGCTGTGGCCTCGAACTCGCCCTCCGGCCCGCGCAGCAGCGGCCGGTTGCCGACGCTGAGGCCGATCCAGTCATGCCGCGTCCGGATCTCGACGCCCAACGCTGCCAGCCGGCCCAGCCAGGCGCGCAGCAGGGGCGAGGCTTTCAGGCCCTCCGGGAACACCCGGCCGCTGGAGCCGACGAAGGTCGGGACGCCGAGATCGCGGCTCCAGGCCCGCAGGTCGTCGGGTGTGAAGGCGCGGACCAGCGGCTCCATCCAGCCCTGCGCCGCGCCGTAGCGGGTGACGAAGCGGTCCAGGGGCTCGGAATGGGTCAGGTTCAGCCCGCCGCGCCCGGCCATCAGGAACTTGCGCCCGACTGTCGGCATCCGGTCGTAGACGGTCACCCGCCGCCCGGCCTCGGCCAGGCGCTGCGCGGCGATCAGCCCGGCGGGGCCGCCGCCGATGATGGCAATGGTCTCGGGCATGGCGCTCCGGCGTCACAGCATGGCGGTGCGGACCCTAGCAGCCTGCACCGGATTGGCCAGTCCTGTTCCGCGCCGGACGGCCGTTTCGGGAACCGCCCGCGGCCGGCCGCGATTGGACTCGGTGCGGGCACCGACCCATCCGTGAAGTAGCAGCGGAGGCATTGTGGCGACGCCACCCGGCCCCCCGACTCCCCCAGCCGACCCGCGTCCCGGCGCGAAGGATGCCGTCATCGTCACCGGCAGCAGCGGCTTTCTCGGCCAGGCGATCATCCGCCGGCTGGCGGGGCGCTACGACGTAGTCGGGCTGGACGCCGTCCTGCCGCCGACGGCCGCGCCCTCCTTCGAGGCGATCCGCGTTGACCTCACCTCGGATGCGAGCGTCGCGGCGGCCTTGCAGAGGGTCCGCGCCGGCCATGGCAACCGGATCGCTTCGGTGGTCCATCTCGCCGGATATTACGACCTGTCGGGCGAGCCGAGCCCGAAATACGAGGCGGTGACCGTCCGCGGCACCGAGCGGCTGCTGCGCGGCCTGCAGGAGTTCGAGACCGGACAGTTCGTCTTCGCCAGCACCATGCTGGTCCATGCCCCCTGCGCGGTCGGCGAGCGGATCGACGAGGGCTCGCCGATCCGGCCGAAGACACCCTATCCGCAGTCGAAAGCCGACACCGAAACGCTGATCCGGCAGCGGCACGGCGACATCCCGATCGCGATCCTGCGGCTCGCCGGTGTCTATGACGAGCAGTGCCGCGCCGCCTTCCTGGCCCAGCAGATCGCCAACATCTTTGAGCGTCAGCCGGTCAGCGGCCTCTACCCGGGCGATCCCGACAAGGGGCAACCCTACCTGCATCTCGAGGATCTGATCGACGCGATCGACCGCCTGGTCGAGCGGCGCCGCGATCTGCCGCAGGAGGCGATCCTGCTGCTCGGCGAGGAAGAGACGCTCAGCTATGGCGATCTCCAGAGCCGCATCGGCAAGGAACTGCACGGCGAAGCCTGGGAGACGTGGGAGATTCCCAAGTCCTTTGCCAAGACCGGGCAGTGGCTGCAGGAGGATGTGCTGGGGCACGACCCCTTCATCCAGCCCTGGATGATCGACCAGGCGAACGACCATTACGCGCTCGATGTCTCCCGCGCCCGGGCGCTGCTCGGCTGGCAGCCCCGCCATTCGCTCGGCGGCACGCTGCCGGCGATGCTGGCGGCGCTGAACGCCGATCCTCCCGGCTGGTACCGGGCCAACAAACTGAACGCGGCCAAGGTCGCGGCCTCCGAGCCGGTGCTCGACAAGGTCGAGCAGGAGGGCGGTGCGCCCGCGGCTCAGAGCCACGGGGAGGTCGAGGCGGATCTCGCCGAGCATCATATGCGGACGCTGTGGGCGCATCTGGTGGTCATGGCGCTCGGCCTCTGGCTGCTCATCGGCCCCTTCACCCACGGCGTGTTCGAACCGGGGTTGGCGCCGACTCCGCCCGCCGCCGGCCATCCGTTGTCTCCGCCGGAGGTCCGCAACGCCTGGCTCGCGGCCAGCGACATGGTCTCGGGCGCCGCCATCATCCTGCTGTCGATGCTGGCGATGGCGCGGCCGCGATCCTGGGTGCAGTGGGTCACCGCCGCGGTCGGCATCTGGCTGGCTTTGGCGCCGCTGGTGTTCTGGACCACCAGCCCCGCCGCATACGCCTTGGACACGCTGATCGGCGCTTTCGTCGTCGCCTTTGCGGTGATGGTGCCGGCGCCGCCGGGGATCAGCAGGGCCGCGCTGGCCTCACCCTCCGACCTGCCGCTCGGCTGGTCCTACTCGCCCTCGACCCACACCCAGCGCGTCCCGATCCTGGCCATGGCGCTGATCGGCCTGCTGGTGTCGCGCTACCTGGCCGCCTATCAGCTCGGCCATATCGACTCGGTCTGGGACCCGGTGTTCAGCGGCGGCGCGACCGGGGCGGAGAACGGCACCGTGGCCGTCATCACCTCGGGCGTGTCGAAGGCCTTCCCGATCGCCGATGCCGGTTTCGGCGCCTTCGCCTATCTGCTCGATATCCTGACCGGTGCGATCGGCGACCGGCGGCGCTGGCGCACGATGCCCTGGATCGTGCTGATCTTCGGCCTGCTGATCGTGCCGCTCGGCATGGTCAGCGTCGGCTTCGTCATCATCCAGCCGACCGTGATCGGAGCCCTGTGCGGGCTGTGCATCGTCCAGGCGGCGCTCACCGTGCTGATGATGCCCTATTCGGTCGACGAGGTCTGGGCCTCCGCCCAGTTCCTGCTGCAGAGCCGCCGCGCCGGCCGGCCGTTCTGGCGCACCCTGTTCAGCGGCGGCCCGCCCCTGAAGCAGGAATGCGACCCGTCGCCCGATCTCGACGCGCCCTTCGCCACGGTGGCGCACAACTTCGTCAGCGGCGGGGTGTCCTATCCCTGGACCCTGATCGCGAGCGTCGTCCTCGGCATCTGGCTGATGATGACGGGCACGCTCCTGGGCGCCCGGCCGCCGCTGGCCTACAGCGATCATGTGGCCGGATGCCTGGTCATCACCATCGCGGCGATCGCGATGGCGGAGGTGGCGCGGCCGCTGCGCTTTCTGAACGTGGCGCTCGGCCTCTGGATCGCGCTGTCGCCCTTCCTCATGGCAGGGGCCGGAACCGTGGCCATGGTCGCCGACGTCGCCGCCGGCCTCGGCCTGGTGCTGCTCAGCCTGCCGCGTGGCCGGCTGAGCCCGGACCACTATGGCGGCTGGGACCGGTTCATCATCTGATCCGTTCGGTCGACGTGATGCGCCTCGGGCCTTCCGCGCCCTGCGGCGCGATCCGGACGGTGGTCCCCGGATTGCCGGATCGAGCGCGGCAATGACAGGAAAGGGAAGCTCAGCTGAAGTTCATCATCACATGGCGGACGACGGTGTAGTCCTCCAGCCCGTACATCGACATGTCCTTGCCGTAGCCGGACATCTTCAACCCGCCATGCGGCATCTCGGTGGTCAGGGTGAAATGGGCGTTCACCCAGACGCAGCCATACTGCAGCCGGGCGGAGGTCTTCAGCGCCGTCTTCACATTGCTGGTCCAGACTGAGGAGGCCAGGCCGTAGTCGCTGTCATTGGCCCAGGCGATGGCAGCGTCCGGGTCGTCGAAGCGGGTGACCGAGACCACCGGGCCGAACACCTCCTTGCGCACGATCTCGTCGGTCTGCAGCGCCCCGGCCACCAGGGTCGGCCTGAAGAAGAAGCCGTCGCCCTCGGCCTTGCCGCCGCCGGCCAGGATTTCGGTGTGCTTCTGCGCCGCCGCGCGCTCGACGAAGCTGGCCACCCGGTCGCGCTGGCGCTCGCTGATCAGGGGGCCGAGCTCGCTGGCCGCATCATCCGGTGCGCCGTATTTCAGGCTGGCGACGGCGCTGGCCAGGTCGGCCACCAGCCGGTCATAGATTTTCGGCCCGGCATAGACCCGGCAGGCGGCGGTGCAGTCCTGCCCGGCATTGTAGAAGCCGCCGGCGCGGACGCCGGCCACCACCGCTTCCAGGTCGGCGTCGTCGAACACCAGCACCGGCGCCTTGCCGCCGAGCTCGAGATGGGTGCGCTTCAGGTTCTTCACCGCCGCCTGCAGCACCTTCTGGCCGGTGGCGATGTCGCCGGTCAGCGACACCATGCGCACCTGGGGATGGGCGGTCAGGGCCGAGCCGACGGTCTCGCCGCGGCCGGCGACGATGTTGACCACGCCCTTGGGGAAGATCTCGGCCAGGGTGCGGCCCAGCTTCAGCGCGGTCAGCGGCGTCTGCTCCGACGGCTTCAGCACCACCGTGTTGCCGGCGGCCAGGGCCGGGGCGATCTTCCAGGCCAGCATCATCAGCGGGTAGTTCCACGGCGCGATCGATCCGACCACGCCGATCGGGTCGCGCCGGATCATGCTGGTGTGGTTGGCGACGTATTCGCCGGCGGCGGAGCCGGTCAGGCAGCGCGTCGCCCCGGCGAAGAAGCGGAAGGTGTCGATGATCGCCGGCATCTCGTCTTCCAGCACCCGGGCATAGGGCTTGCCGCAATTCTGCGATTCCAGCCGGGCGAAGGCCTCGGCCTCGCGCTCGATCGCGTCGGCCAGCTTCAGCAGGTGCCCGGCGCGCTGGGCCGGGGTGGTCAGCGACCAGCTCTCGAAGGCGCGGGCGGCGGCGGCCACGGCGGCGTTGAGCTGGGCCTGCGATGCCTCCGGCACCTCGACGATCAGCTTGCCGGTCGCCGGGTTCAGCACCGTCTCGGCCTGGCCCTCGCCCTTCACCAGGGCGCCGTCGATCAGAAGCTCGATATCCATGGACACTCTCCCTTACTTGCCGGAGCCCGAGAAATCGTGGGTGTCGCGGGTGAGGTAATAGGCGCCGAGGATCGGCAGGAACGTCACGACGATGACGATGATCGCCACCACATTGGTCACCGGCCGCTGCCGCGGCTTGATCAGCTCGGTCAGCATCCAGATCGGCAGGGTCTGCTGCTGCCCGGCGGTGAAGGTGGTGACGATCACCTCGTCGAAGCTGAGGGCGAAGGCCAGCATGCCGCCGGCCAGCAGGGCCGTGGCGATGTTCGGCAGCACGACATGGCGGAAGGTCTGGAACCCGTCGGCGCCGAGGTCCATCGACGCCTCGATCAGCGAGCCGGAGGTGCGCCGGAATCGGGCCAGCACGTTGTTGTAGACGACGACGATGCAGAAGGTGGCGTGGCCGATGACGATGGTCCAGAAGCTGAACGGGATGTCCATTAGCGAATAGGCCGAGCGCAGGGCGATGCCGGTGATGATGCCGGGCAGGGCGATCGGCAGGATGATCAGCAGCGACAGCGTCTCGCGCCCGAAGAAACGGCTGCGCCAGACCGCGGCGGCGGCGCAGGTGCCCAGCACGATCGCCACCGCCGTCGCCATCGCCGCGACCTTCACCGACAGGCCGAGCGCCGCCCAGATGTCCGGCCGGTCCAGCCAGGCCACGCTGAACCAATGCATGGTGAGGTCCGGCGGCGGGAACTGGAAGGTCTTCTCGTCGCTGGAGAAGGCATAGAGCAGGATGAACAGCAGCGGCACATGCAGGAACAGGATGCCGGCCAGGGCCGACAGGCGCAGGCCCCAGGGGGCGCGGGTGCCGGCGGTGAGCTTGCCGCGCGCGGCGGTGGCGTCAGAGCGCATCGAAGGCCCCCAGTCGCTTCGCCGCCGTCAGGTACACGGCCATGATCGCGATCGGCACCACGGTGAAGGCGGCGGCGAGCGGCACGTTGCCGGCAGTGCCCTGCAGCTGCAGCACCACCTGGCCGATGAAGGGGCGGGAGGAGCCGATGATCCCCGGGATGATGTAGTCGCCCAGGGTCAGCGAGAAGGTGAAGATCGAGCCGGCGACCACGCCCGGGAAGGCCAGCGGCAGGATCACCGTCCGGAAGGTCTGCCCCGGCCTGGCGCCGAGATCGGCCGACGCCTCGGTCAGCGACCGCGGCACCCGCTCCAGCGCCGCCTGCACCGGCAGGATCATATAGGGCAGCCAGATGTAGACGAAGACCATGGCGGTGCCGAGATAGGCGCTGGACAGCGACGGGCCGCCGACCACCGGCAGGGCCAGGATGCCGTCGAGCAGCCAGGTCAGGTGCAGCTGGCCGGCCAGCCAGGTGACCACGCCCTCGCGCGCCAGGATCAGCTTCCAGGCATAGACCTTGACCAGATAGCTCGACCATAGCGGCAGCATGATCGCGATGTAGAAGGCCGCCTTGGCCCGGCCGCGGGCATAGCGCGCGGCATAATAGGCGATCGGGAAGGCGATCAGCGCGCAAGCGATGGTAACGGTTGCCGCCATCACGCCCGTGCGCAGCACGATGTCCATGTTGGCGGCGGTGAACAGGTCGGCATAGGTCGACAGGGTGAATTCCGGGACGATCATCCCGGTGAAGCCGTCGACCGAATAGAAGCTCTGCAGCAGCAGCGCGAACAGCGAGCCGAGATAGATCACGCCGAGCCACAGGACCGGCGGCACCAGCAGCAGGAGCAGCACCAGCCAGCCGTTGCGGTACAGCAGGCGGGCGGCCCGCCGGCCGACGCCGTCCGCGGCCGGGGCGGGGAGGGCGGCGGC
>NZ_JANX01000340.1 GCF_000767795.1 Inquilinus limosus MP06
CTAGGGCTTGAGCACCACCTTGATGCAGCCGTCATGCTTCTCCCGGAACGTCTTGTAGAGTTCCGGCCCGTGCGACAGCGGCTCGGTGTGCGTGATGACGAAGGACGGATCGATCTGGCCGTCCTGGATGCGGCGCAGGAGGTCGTCGGTCCAGCGGTTGACATGGGTCTGGCCCATGCGGAAGGTCAGCCCCTTGTTCATGGCGGCGCCGAACGGGATCTTGTCCAGCAGCCCGCCATAGACGCCGGGGATGGAGACGGTGCCGGCCGGGCGGCAGGCATAGATCGCCTCGCGCAGCACATGCGGCCGGTCGGTGCCCAGCATCACGGCCTGCTTGGCGCGGTCGATCATGGAATCGACCGGCCGGCCGGCATGGGCCTCCAGCCCGACCGCGTCGATGCACTTCTCCGGCCCGCGGCCCCGGGTCAGCTCGCGCAGCCGGTCCAGTACGCTCTCCTCGGCGAAATCGATCGTCTCGGCGCCGGCGGCCCGGGCCATCGACAGCCGCTCCGGCACGTTGTCGATCGCGATCACCCGCTCGGCCCCGAGCAGCAGCGCGGCGCGGATCGCGAACTGGCCGACCGGCCCGCAGCCCCAGACCGCCACGGTGTCGGTCGGCTCGATGTCGCATTGCGCCGCCGCCTGCCAGCCGGTGGGGAAGATGTCGCCGAGGAATAGCACCTGCTCGTCGGTCAGCCCGTCCGGGATCGTCACCGGCGCGACATCGGCATAGGGCACGCGGACATATTCCGCCTGGCCGCCGGGATAGCCGCCGGTCAGGTGGGTGTAGCCGAACAGGCCGGCGGTGGTGTGGCCGAACATTTTGGCCGCCATCTCGGCGTTGCGGTTGCTCCGCTCGCAGACCGAGAAGTTGCCGCGCCGGCACTGCTCGCATTCGCCGCAGCAGATGGTGAAGGGCACCACCACCCGGTCGCCGACCTTCAGCTTCCGGTTCTCCACCCCGACCTCGACCACCTCGCCCATGAACTCGTGGCCCATGATGTCGCCGGATTTCATGCCGGGCATGAAGTCGTCATAGAGGTGCAGGTCGGAGCCGCAGATGGCGCAGCTGGTCACCTTGATGATCGCGTCCCGCGGATGCTCGATCCCGGGATCGGGCACGGTGTCCCAGCGGATATCCGCCTTGCCATGCCAGCACAGGGCCTTCATGCCTCGGCCTCCTCGTGATGCGCCCCTTAGGGAAGCCGGCGGTCCGGGTCAGCAGCCCCCGGGGCCGGCAGCCGAAGGTCAATGGGTCCGGCTGGCCCGGCCGGAGTGTCCGTTCTTCTTGCCGCGGGTCTTTCCGCCCGAGGCGGGCGTGTCGTCCGAAGGGTCCCAGGACATCGGGCGCGGGACATCGCCATAGCCCGTCCACGGATCTCCCGGCTCGCCCTCGGCTGCCGCGATCTCCTCGCTCCGCTGCCGGCTCAACGCCTTCTCGACATCGCCGCCATCGGTGTCAGCCTCGACGTCGCGATCGCCATGCAGGGATTCGCCCTGGGTCAGCCCGACATTGGCGATCGGGTCGGAGATGTAGAGCCAGTCGCGGCCGAACGGCGCCTGGGCGCCCTCGTTCCACGGGCCGCGCTGGTCCTCGCCCTGCGACATGTTGTAGGCGGTCGCGACATGGCGCGGATCGCCCTGCAGGATCCCGGGCGGATAGTTCGGCTGGATCGTTTCCAGCGCCGCCTCGAACTGCCGGAAATGCGTGATCTCGCGGGTCATCAGGAACCGCAGCGTCTCGCGCACATAGGGGTCGTCGGTGAACTTCAGCAGGTATTCGTAGACGATCTTGGCGCGGGATTCGGCAGCGATGTTGGAGCGGAGGTCGACCGTCAGGTCGCCATTGGCGTTGACATAGGCGCCGCTCCAGGGGTTGCCCTGGCTGTCCTCCAGCAGCGGGCCGCCGCCGCTGAGGACGGCGAAATGCGGCATCGCCAGGGCTTCATGGATCAGCCCGTCCCGCACCGCCCTGCCGCCTTCGGACAGGCTCGGCAGCCCGGTGACGTCGAGCGCGTCCTTGAGCTCGCCGTTCACGCCCTTGAGCAGCATGGTGATGGTGGCGCCGACGATCTCCAGATGCGACAGCTCCTCGGTCGCGATGTCCATCAGCAGGTCGTATTTGTCGGGATACGGCTTCCGCGCCGCATGGGCCTGGACGAAGTACTGCATCGCCGCCTTGAGCTCGCCATTGCCGCCGCCGAACTGCTCCAGCAGCAGCCTGGCGAAGCGCGGATCGGGCTCGGAGACCCGCGCATTGAACTGCAGCTGCTTGATATGAATGAACATGGACCACCTTTCTGGAGGAAGGGTGAAGGTGACGCTCAGCGCTTCGCCGTGGCGCCGGCCTCGGAGCGGCTGAGATACTCCTGGGTCAGGGTCGGCATCTGCTCCCAGATCCAGTCGCCCATCTCCTCCTCCTCGGCCTGGATGCGCTCGCAGGTCTCGGCAATGCCGGGCTCGCCCGCATCGCGGGCGGCTGCCGCCAGCATGCGGTAGCTGCCGGCCTCGAACTGCTCGAAGGCGTAGCTGCCGAGGGCGTGCTTCAGCACCTCGTCCTCGCTCATCGAATGGAACATGCCCTGGATGTTGGCGATGGTCTTCTGGGCCAGGACCTTCAGGTCGGACGGATCGGCGCCGAGCTTCGCCAGGCAATCCTCCACGTCCTGCCGCTGGCGCTGGGTTTGCTGCAGATGCTCCTGCACCTTCGCCCGGGCCTGGGGATAGGTCTCGAGCCGGCTGATCTGGGTCTCCAGCAGGGAGACGGCCTGGCTTTCCATGGCATAGGCGTCGCGCAGCCAATGCGTCAGATGTTCTTTCGGGTCGGTCATCGGGATCTCCTGTTCCACCGCGCGGGAGCGCCGTGCTGCTCCGGTGCGCACTGAAGGCTCAACAGGCCTGTGGCGCCGCCCGTTCGAAGACCCGAAGAAAAATCTGAGACCAGCAGAATGAAGCGAAGCGGAAGTCAAACAGAGGAAACTGCAATACGGATGCCGCTGTTGGTCCAGAATGCCGAGACATACGAGCATCGATCGACCAATCCGCGCTTCATCCCGGCGAGGATGAGGTGCTGGAGACAATCGACGCCCCGGCGGTGATCAGCCTCATCCTCGGTCTCCTGGTGCTGCTGTCGGCATGGCTGCCGATGGTGGTCAACCGGCTGCCGCTGTCGCTGCCGATCATCGCGGTCGGCATCGGCTTCGCCGCGCCGCAAGGCACCTGGATGACACGCGCCTCCGCATTCCTGCTCCAGCCGCGCGTGCTGGAGCACATGGCGGAGTTCGTGATCCTGATCGCGCTGATGGGGGCCGGGCTGCGGGTCGAGCGCCCGTTCGGCTGGCGGAGGTGGCAGGCGACGGTCCGCCTGCTCGGCATCGCCATGCCGCTCACCATCGCCGCGATGGCGGCGCTGTGCTGGGCTACCCTGGGCCTGGGTTGGGCGGCAGCCCTGCTGGTCGCGGCGGCGCTGGCGCCGACCGACCCGGTCCTGGCCTGCGATGTGCAGGTCGGCCCGCCCGGGGAGGAGGAAGGTGGCGAGGTGCGCTTCGCCCTGACCTCGGAGGCGGGGCTGAACGATGGCTTCGCCTTCCCCTTCATCGTGCTGGCGATGGCGCTCGCGACCGCACCGTTCGGAACCGTCTGGCCCCATTGGCTGGCCGTCGACGTGGCCTGGAGGGTCGGCTGCGGCGCGGCGATCGGTTATGCCGCCGGCCGCGTCTTCGGCTGGCTGACCTTCCGGCTTCCGCGCCTGAAGCTGTCGCGCACCGGCGACGGCCTCGTCGCGGTCGGCGTCACCCTGATCTCCTACGGCCTGACCGAACTGACGGCCGGCTATGGCTTCGTCGCCGTCTTCATCGCCGCGGTGACCCTGCGGGCGACTGATCGCAGCAGCGACTTCCACGGCGCGATGGCCGAGTTCTCCGAGCAGATCGAGCGTGTCCTGATGGTCCTCGTGCTGCTGGTGTTCGGCGTGGCCGTCGGCACCGGGGCGCTCGACCGGCTCGGCTGGCCGGAGGCGCTGGCGGGCGCCGCCCTGCTGCTGGTCATCCGCCCGGTCTGCGGCTGGGCCAGCCTGATCGGCACGCCCCTGCCGCCCGCGGCGCGCGGCCTGATGGCCTTCTTCGGCATCCGCGGGCTGGGCACCTTCTACTACATGGCCTATGCACTCGGGCGGGCGGACTTTCCGGACGCCGGCCGCCTCTGGGCCATCACCTCCTTCACCGTGCTGGCCTCGATCCTGCTGCATGGAGTGGCCTCGACACCGCTCATGGCCTGGGCGGACCGGCGCCGCCGCGCCCATGGCACCGCGGGGACTGTCGGAAAATCATGACCAGGCATGAAATGGCCGGCGCACGGGACGTCGGCCCTTCGGAACCGCCCTTCGACACGAACCATTGGCCCGGTAGCACGACCATCACCAGGAGGCCCCCATGGCGACGCAGCAGCACGGCGGAAAGAGCGAGGCTCACGAGACGCGGGACCACGACACGATCCGGCGCTGGGCGGAAGAGCGGAAGGCCGTTCCCGCCACCGTCCGCGGCACCGCCCGGGGTGACGACGAGGCCGGCATCCTGCGCTTCGACTTCGTCGGCGACGGCCAGAAGCGGGAGGAGGCGCTGGAAGAGATCTCCTGGGACGAGTTCTTCGAGAAGTTCGACGAGGCCAAGCTCACCTTCCTGTACCAGGACCGCACCGCCGACGGGCATGTCAGCCGCTTCAACAAATTCGTCCGACACTGATCCCGGATGCCGGTATGACGGACCCGGCGCTCGCGGTCCTGCTCTGGTTCATCCTGCCGCTGTGGTTCGTCGCCGGCTTCGCCGACTGGCTGTGCCACCGCGCGACGAAGATCGAGGCGACGGCAGGGGCGAAGGAGTCCCTGATCCACCTGCTGATGTTTGCCGAGATGGCGGTGCCCCTGCTGGCCGCCCTGTTCCTCGAGATCAACGCCCTGATCATCGCGCTGATGATCGTCGCCTTCTTCGCGCATGAGGCGACGGCGCTGTGGGATGTCAGCTATGCCGTCACCCGGCGCGAGGTCACGCCGTTCGAGCAGCATGTCCACAGCTTCCTGGAGCTGCTGCCGCTGATGGCCGCAGCCTTCGTCGCCGTTCTGCACTGGCCGCAATTCCTGGCGCTGTTCGGGGCGGGGCCGGAGCCGGCGCGCTTCGACCTGACCTGGAAGCGGGAGCCGCTGCCGGTGGCGTATATCGCCGCCGTCCTGGCCGCGGCGCTGCTGTTCGAGCTGCTGCCCTATCTCGAGGAGCTGTGGCGCGGGCTGCGGGCCGCCCGGGGCCGTCTGGTCCCGGGCGGATCCGAGATCCGGCGGCGGCCCTGACATGAGAGCCGTTCCGCCGGAATGCAATCCGGCCACGGCCCGTTGACCCTGAGGCCGGCGACACGCCGGCCGCGATCTCTCTCGAAAAGGTGGTCCGGCAATGCCCGACGACGGCGGCCGCATATCCTCGGATCCCGCGGCCGAACCCGCCGGTCAGCCGCCCCGGCAGGGCGCGCTCCGGGTGCTCGGCCTGGGGCTGATCACCGGGGCCGCCGACGACGACCCCTCCGCCATCGGCACCTATGCCAGCGCCGGCGCCGCGCTCGGCCCCTCCTTCCTGTGGACCGCCCCGGCGACGCTGCCGATGATGTTCGCGGTGGTCTACCTGTCCGCCAAGCTCGGGCAGGTATCCGGCCGCGGCCTGTTCCATGTCATCCGCGACCACTTCCCGCGCTGGGTGCTGGTCCCGGCGCTGATCGGCGTGCTGATCGGCAACACCATCGAGGCCGCGGCCGATCTCGGCGGCATGGCGGCGGCGATCGGCCTGCTGCTGCCGGTCCCGTTCGCGGCGATCGTGGTCGCGGTCACCGCCGCGATCCTGGCGCTGCAGGTCTGGGGCTCCTATGCGCTGATCCGCAACGTCTTCCGCTGGCTGGCCCTCGCCCTTCTCGCCTATGTCGGCGCCGCGGTGCTGGCCAGGCCGAACCTGACGGCGACCATCGTCGGCACGCTGGTGCCGCGGATCCGGTTCGACGCCGAGTTCCTGTCCATGCTGGTCGCCGTGATCGGCACCACCCTCTCCGCCTATCTCTACACCTGGCAATCCAACGAGGAGGTCGAGGAGGAGATCCAGATGGGCCGGCGCACCCTGGCGCAGCGCCGGGGCGCGACCGACGCCGAGCTGCGCCGGACCCGTACCGACGTGCTGGCCGGCATGATCTTCTCGAACCTCATCATGTACTTCATCATCCTGTCGACCGGATCGACGCTGCACGCCGCCGGGCAGACCGAGATCAGCAGCGCGGCCCAGGCGGCGGAGGCGCTGCGCCCGCTGGCCGGCGACGCGGCCGGCATCCTGTTCGCCGCCGGCGTGATCGGCGTCGGCTTCCTGGCGGTGCCGGTGATGACCACGGGCGCCGCCTACGACTTGGCCCAGACCCTCGGCTGGAAGCACAGCCTGCACGCCCGCCCGTCGGAGGCGAAGGCGTTCTACCTGGCCATCGCCGGCTTCACCCTGGTGGCGATGGGGCTGAACTTCCTCGGCTTCAACCCGATGAAAGCGCTGGTCTGGTCCGGCATCGTCCAAGGCTTCTCGACGCCGCCTCTGATGCTGCTGATCATGCTGATGACCGGCAGCCGCCGGATCATGGGCGACCAGGTGAACAGCCCGGTGGTCGCCCTGCTGGGCTGGGCCACGACCGCGATCATCTTCGCCGCCAGCGCCGGGCTGGTGGCGACCTGGTTCCTCTGAGGCCCGTCATGCTCGTTTATGGCGACGCGGTGCGGGT
>NZ_JANX01000341.1 GCF_000767795.1 Inquilinus limosus MP06
AACCAGCGCGTGTCGATATCGCCATCGGCGCGCGGCGTGAACTCCAGCGGCACGATGCCCCGCTCCGGCATGAAGCTGTCCTCGCCGGTCTGCTCGATCGGCAGGCCGCCGCCCATGTTGCTGACCACCACCGGCTCGCCGTCCTTCACGGCGATGCCGAACACGTCGTCGCCGTCCTCGGCCCGGTACAGGCCGGCGGCGCGGGCCAGCCGGTCCGCGGCGCCCTTGGCGCGCGGCGGGCCGGGCTCATGGCCCAGCACCAGGTCGAGGATGCGGCGGGCCAGCGAGAACGGGCCCATGTCGTCGGTGTTGCCGAGGATGACGATGCCGATCCCGGCCTCCGGGAAGCGCACCGATTCCGACCGGCCGCCGGCGACGCCGCCGCCATGGCCGATGCTGGCCAGGCCGCGATAGCGGCAGGTGACGAGGCCGAGGCCGTAGGGCGAGGGGATGCCGTCGATCACCGCGCCGGGGGCCGACATCCGGGCCAGCATCTCCGGCGTGCCGACCTTCGGCGCGTCGAGATTGGCCAGCCAGGCCGTCATGTCCTCCAGCGTCGAGACCATGCCGCCCTCGCCGCCCAGCACCACGCCCCATTGCGCCTTGTGCCAGCCGCCGTCCGGACCGCGGCCGTGATGGTCGGCCAGCCGCGGCAGGATCTCGGAATCCCAGCGCATCAGCCGGGTGTCGCGCATGCCCAGCGGGCCGGTGATGCGCTCCTCCAGCAGCTGGTTGAAGCTCTGGCCCGAGACCTGCTCGATGATCTCGGACAGAAGGAAGAAGCCGGTGTTGCAGTAGATCAGGTCGGTGCCGGGCCGGAAGTTCACGCCGCCATGCCGGCCGATGATCCGGCGCGCCCCGGCGCGGGTCGACGGCGCGCCGAGCGGCAGCCCGCCCAGCATCATGATCTCCAGGAAGTCGCGCAAGCCCCCGACATTGGCGGCGAGGTGGCGCAGCGTCACCGTCTGCGGATACGCCGGCAGCCAGGGCAGGTGGCGGCGGACATCGTCCTCCATCGACAGCTTGCCCTCGGCCTCCAGCATCAGCGCCAGCAGCACGGTGAACTGCTTGGTCTGCGACCCGATGCGGATGACGGTGCGCGCGTCGATCGGCACGGCATGGGCCAGGTCGGCCATGCCGTAGAAACCACGATGGATCTCGCGCCCATGCCGGGTGACGCTGACCGCGGCGCCCGGCGAATCCGGGTGGGCCCAGCGCGCGAACAGCCCGTCGATCCGGGCGTTCAGGTCCCGGGGCAGGTCCGGTGGCAGGGGGCTGTCATGGCTCATCGCGTCCTCCCGGCGGGTTCGGGGCCCGGTCGCAGCCGCCGGCGACGGCGCCGCAGCCTCCCGGATTCGAAGAGTGCGGGGCTATAGCGTTTGTGTCAAATCCATAGTCGTATCGGAAAATTTCTGGTCCTTGCGATCAGGCCAGCGCCCGACTTAGGGTGATCGACCATCCATCGGCAGGTCCGTGCATGCCCACTCAGCCCAAGCTCGGGGAATGCCTGAAGGCGCTGCGGCGCCGGCATGGCTGGACGCTGCAGGAGGTCAGCCGGCGGACCGGGGTGGCGGTCTCGACGCTGTCGAAGGTCGAGAACGACCAGATGTCGCTGACCTATGACAAGCTGCTGCAGATCAGCGAAGGGCTCGGCATCAACCTGGCCGAGCTGCTGTCGGCGCCGGCGGAGACGGGGGCGGCGATGGCCCGGCGGTCGATCAGCCGGCCGGGGGAAGGGCTGCTCCAGGTGACGCCGAACTACGACTACCTCTATCTCTGCACCGAACTGCAGCGGAAGCGGATGGTGCCGGTGCTCACCACGGTCAAGATCCGCAGCATCGAGGCGTTCGGACCGCTGGTCCATCATTCGGGAGAGGAGCTCATCTACGTGCTTGAAGGCGCGATCGAGGTGCACACCGACCACTACGCGCCGGTGCGGCTGGAGAAGGGCGGCAGCATCTACATCGACAGCACCATGGGCCATGGCTATGTCTCGGTGGGGGAGGGCGACGCGACCATCCTCGGTGTCTGCTCCAGCCCCGAGCCCGATCTCGAAGGGACGCTGCGGTCTCTGTTCACGGTCTGACCGGCGGCCTTCATTTGCATGGCATTCGATATCGCTTGTGAAATATATTTCAATGATTGAGATTTATTGACACTCCCTTCCGGAGACTTCACCATCTCCTGCAATCAGGTCCCGTCCACGGGGCCGCCAGCCGATTTCCAGACCTGAGAGGACCGGCGGACAGGGCAAGGCCCCGACACGTCGCGCCGCTGCTCTCCGGGCAGGAACCGGACAATGGAGGGGGAGCGATGAACGCCTGTCGATCGGCCTTGCTGGCCGTGAGCCTGATATCCCTGTCTCTGGTCACGGGCCACACGGCCTCCGCCCAGAACCTTCCGCTCCACGGGCCGGGCCTCGGCAACCTGACCTACACCGATGCCGAGCTGTTCCGCGAGATCTCGACGATCGACTGGAACAACGGGACTTATCAGAACGGCATCCCGGTGATCCAATACACCATCCCCGGCAACACCAGCCCGCAGAAGCCCTACGGCACCAATGTCGGGGTGATGCACAACGGCTATTTCGTGACCCTGTTCGCGCCGGACAGCGGCGAGGCCACCGGCGGCTTCCTGATCTACGACGTCAGCAACCCGCGCGACATCAAGCTGGTCAAGACGATCTATGAGCCGGACGGCCGCACCAAGGAATTCCGCGAGCCCCACGCCTTCGGCCAGGCCACGATCGGCGGCAAGGACTACATCGCCCTGCCCAGCATCTACGGTGTCGAGTTCTGGGACTTCACCGACATCAACGACATCAAGCAGGTGAAGAAGCTGGCGCTGCCGGGGGTGAATGCCGGCGACTACGAGAACGTCAACTGGCAGATGTGGTGGCAGGCGCCCTATCTCTACGTCGCGTCGGCCAGCCGCGGCATGTTCATCGTCGATGCCCGCGACCCGGCCAATGCCAGACTGGCCGACCGCGGCAATGGCCGGCCCAACCCGCTGCCGGTGGGCGAGCTGGGCGGCTTCCGCGCCGGCCCGATCTTCGCCATGGGCAACGAGATGGTGCTGACCTCGATGGAGACCACGTCGGGCTTCGCCACCCTCGACATCTCCGATCCGCTGAACCCGACCGTGATCGGCGGCAAGAGCACCTTCCCGAACTACTATGCCACTTGCTTCAACGGCCGGAAGCTCTACACCTCCGGCCGCAACGGCGACGGCAAGATGGCCGGCTACGACGTCTCGAACCCGCGCCAGGTCGTGGTCGAGAACGAGACCACGCCGATCGAGGAAGGCCTGTACTGCGCCGCCCAGGACGACCACCTGATCGTCGGGGCGCAGCGCTACATCTTCAAGCTCGACATCACCAACCCGGCCTCCTACCCGGAGATCGGCCGGTCCGAGCGGGTGGCGGACAATGTGACGGTCCCGCCGCGCGGCAACCGCGACCCCGATCTGGGCCAGGTCGCGATGTTCGGCAACCTGGTCTTCGTCGGCAGCGACCATGGCACCAACACCGCGTTCCGGCCGCACCAGAAGGCGCCGGACACGACGCCGCCGGCCGTGCTGACCGTGTCGCCGGCCGCGGGCGTGCTGCACCAGGCCCAGACCTCGCGCATCGGCCTGGCGCTGTCCGACAGCATCCTGCCGGAGACGGTGAATGCCGATACCTTCATCGTCCGGCCCAAGGGCGGGGCGGCGCTGGCCGGCACCTACAGCGTGCAGCTGGGCATCGTCAATTTCTCCCCGGCCGAGCCGCTGCAGCTGAACACCGAATACGAGGTGGTGCTGACCGCCGGCGGGCTGAAGGACTATGCCGGCAACGGCCTGGCCACCGAGTTCACCTCGAGCTTCACGACCGGCAGCCAGTCGGTCCCGACCTCCTATGTCAACCGTTGGCCGCTGGCCAGCACGCTGACCGACGTGGCCGGCAGCAATGACGGGAAGGCCGGCAGCCAGGACAGCTATGCCGAGGGTGGGCTGGACTTCAATCCGCGCATCACCGGCGTGGAGCTGGAGAGCGACAGCATCGCCTACACCCTCGGCGGCACCGCCACCGTCAGCTTCCGGATGAAGACCAGCCAGATCGGCAGCAGCAATCCCTGGCAGGCGCCCGGCATCTTCGGCCGCGACCAGGTCGGCGGCGCCAATGACGTGTTCTGGGGCTGGATCGACAATGCCGGCTACCTGAACCTGTCGGTCGGCGACCGCAGCGCCAGCAACCCGGTCACCCGGTCGACGGCGCCGATCAATGACGGGCAGTGGCACCAGGTCGCCATGACCCGCGATTCCGCCACCGGCGCCCAGTCGATGGTGATCGACGGCGTCAAGGTCACCTCGACCGGCACCGCCGGCGTCATGGGCATCTTCGACAAGCTGCAGATGCTGGGGCAGATCCAGGGCAACCCGGTCGCCTTCAAGGGCATCCTGTCCGACGTCCGGGTCTACAAGCGGGTGCTGACCGACGCCGAGATCGACGGCATCTTCAACCCGCGCCCGTCGGTGCTGCCGCAGCAGCAGGTGGCCAAGGCGGTCGCGCTCGACCCCGCCGCGCTGGGCCTCAGCGGCGCCAAGTACATCTGGAACTTCGGCGACGGCAGCGCGCCGGTGACCACCACCGCTGCCAGCCCGATCGCGCGCTACACCTATCCCACGCCGGGCAACTACACCGTCTCGGTGACGGTGGTGACCGAGGACGGGACGGAGACCTCCTTCTCCTTCCTGCAGAGCGTGATCTACCCGGTCACGGCCGCGGCCCCGACGCACAGCAGCAACATCGTCGGCAATGCCACGGCGGTCTACGCCCTCGACCCCGATGCCGGCACCATCGCCGCGATCGACGCCGCCACCCTGGCCAAATCCTGGCAGATGTCGGTCGGCAAGGAGCCGAAGACCCTGGCCCTCGGGCCCGGCGGCAAGCTGTGGGTCGCGGTGCAGGGCGACGACAAGCTGCTGCGCATCGACCCGCTGACCAAGGCGGTCAGCACCTTCGCTCTCGACTACGGCAGCGCCCCCTATGGCGTCGCGTTCACGCCGGACGGCAGCAAGGGCCTGCTGACCCTGGCCGGCAAGTCGGTGCTGGCCGTGTTCAACCCGTCGACCGGCGCCATCACCCGCCGGGTGATGCTGCCCGGGGGCGGCGACGTGCGCGGCATCGCCGTCAGCGCGGACTCGAAGACCGCCTATGTCACCCGCTTCCGCTCGAAGATGACGCAGGGTGAGGTCTACAAGGTCGATCTCGCCACCACCGCCGGCCCGACCATGATCGCGCTGCCGGTCGACACCACGACCCCGGCCACCGAGGCCGCGGCGCCCGGCGTGGCCAACTACGTCAACCAGGTCGTGATCTCGCCGGACGGCCGTCGCGCCATCCTGCCGTCGAAGAAGGACAACATCGTCCAGGGCCGCTACCGCAAGCAGATCGACCTGAAGGCCGACACCACGGTGCGCTCGATCCTGTCCCAGCTCGACCTGGCACAGGGCAGGGAGGTGTTCGCCGAGCAGATCGACTTCAACAACCGGGCGCCGGCGCGCGCCGCGATCTTCGCCCCCAGCGGCAACTACATCTTCGTCGCCGAGATGGAGTCGAACAGCGTCGAGATCGTCGACCCCTATCGCCGCGCCGTGGTCGGGTCGATCGCCGGCATCGGCCGGACGCCGCACGGCCTCTATCTCGACGCCGCGCGCAAGCGCCTGTTCGTCAACGCCTTCCTCGACCGTCGCGTCACCGTGCACGACGTCAGCAAGGTGATGACCGGCGAGGATTTCGTCACCCCGGCCCCGACCGCGGTCCCGACCGTGGCGACCGAGCCGCTGCCGGTCGCGGTGCTGGCCGGCAAGCGCGTCTTCTACAACGCCGCGGACCCGCGGATGAGCAGTGAGAGCTACATCTCCTGCGCCAGCTGCCATGTCGACGGCGACAGCGACGGCATGGTCTGGGACTTCACCCAGCGCGGCGAGGGCCTGCGCCGCACCATCTCGCTGCAGGGGCGGCAGGGCGTCGGGCCGGCCATGGGCAAGCTGCACTGGACCGCAAATTTCGACGAGCTGCAGGATTTCGAGAAGGACATCCGCGACGAGTTCGAAGGCGCCGGCTTCATGAGCGACGCCGACTATGCCGCCACCATCAACCCGCTGGGCCCGAAGAAGGCGGGCAAGAGCGCCGATCTCGACAACCTCGCCGCCTATGTCACATCGCTCAGCACCTTCCCGCGCAGCCCGTTCCGGACGGCGCAGGGCTGCCTGACGGCGGAGGCGCAGCGGGGCCAGCAGGTGTTCCAGACGGCCAGCTGCACCACCTGCCACGGCACTGCCGTCAGCCAGGACAACCAGCGGCACGACGTCGGCACGGTGCAGCCCTCCTCCGGCACCGGGTCGGGCCAGCCGCTGGCCGGGGTGGGCTTCGACACGCCGACGCTGACCGGCATCTGGCAGTCGTCCTCCTACTTCCACAACGGCCAGGCGGCGACGCTGGCGGATGTGTTCCGCCCCAATCTTAGCGCGGTGCATGGCGGCAAGATCGGCGCCGGCAACGTCGCCGCCGTGACCGCCTACCTGCGGTCGCTGGACGGGCAGAACGTCTGCACCGGGGTGGCCAGCCGGTAGTGGATGAGTTGAGGTAGGGTCGGGTCATCCCGACCCTATCAAGGCCGTAACGCGTTGCCTCTCCCGCTTGCGGAAGAGGTCGGAGACGCGAAGCGGCTCCGGGTGAGGGCCCTTTGTCGAGGCCTGGGCCAGCCCTCACCCGGTCGTCCTGCGGACGCCCGACCTCT
>NZ_JANX01000342.1 GCF_000767795.1 Inquilinus limosus MP06
GATACATGTCCGTCAGCCGGCGGCACCACGCCTCCGCCTGGTTGCCGCCGCCGGCGTCGAGGGCCGGCTCGACACGCAGAAGGGCGTCGATCGGCGCGCCGGCGGCCAGGTCGTCGAGGCCCGCGCGCAGGTTGAACAGCTGCAGCGCCAGCCGCGACGCCAGCTCCCGCGACGCCCGCTGCGGGGTCCCGGCGGTATGGGCGTAGCGTCGGTCCAGCCGCTCGCCGGTGCGCGCCGCCTCCCGGATTCGGTCCACCAGCTCCAGGCGCGAGAAGACGGTGTGCCGGTCGTCCCGCGACCAGAAGCCGGGGTCGGCCAGCTCGGCCCGCAGCGCGTCGCCCAGCGCGGTCCAGTCCGGGCTGTCCATCTCCTCGCGGATGGCCTGCCAGCTGGCGTTCAGGAAGGCCCGCTCGGCCTGGGAGCCGTTCGGCCGCAGCATGATTCCCGGCAGCGACAGCGTGTCGTCCAGCCCGATGTCCGGCGCCGCCTCCGCCGCCGGCGCGGCGTCGGGGTCGACGAACTCGACCTGGATGGACCTGCCGTCGGAGCGGACGAACAGGAACTGGTCGCCCTCGGGAAACCGGCGCTCCACCAGCGTGGCGGCCAGGGGCGCCAGCACCAGCTGGTCGATGGCGCGCTTGAGCGGCCGGGCGCCCATCTCCGGGCTGAAGCCGCGGTCCAGCAGGAACTCGATGGCGCCGGCCTCCCACTCCACCGCCCAGCTGCGCTCACGCAGGCCCCGGCGCTCCTGCACCAGGGCCAGCTCCTTGTGCAGGATGTTGCGCATCAACTCCCGCGACAGCGGGCGGAACACGATGATCTTGTCGAGCCGGTTGACGAATTCGGGGCGGAAGGTCTGGCCGATGGTGGCCAGGACCTGGTCCTCGCCATAGGCCTGCGGGTCCGCCAGGAAGCCGAAGCTCTGCCGGCGATGCGCGGTGGCGCCGAGATTCGAGGTCAGGATGATGAAGCTGTGGCGGAAATCGGCCTCGCGGCCATTCGCGTCGCTCAGGCGCCCATCGTCGAAGATCTGCAGGAACAGGTCCCAGCAATTGGGATGGGCCTTCTCGAACTCGTCGAGCAGGATCACGCAGAAGGGCTGCTTGCGGACGCGGGCGATCAGCGAATCGGCGTCGCTCTCGCCGGGCTTGCCCAGGATCTTGGCGGTGGATTCGGCGGTCTGAAACTCGCTCATGTCCAGCCGCGCCATCCGGTCCGGCGCGCCGAACAGGAAGGTGGCCAGCGTCTTGGCCAGCTCGGTCTTGCCCGTGCCGGTCGGGCCGGCCAGCAGGAACACGCCGATCGGGCGACCGGGATCGGTCAGGCCGGCCTTGAGCATGGCGATGCGGTCGACCATCGCCTGCACCGCCTCTTCCTGGCCGATGACGCGCCGGCTGAAATAGTCGCGGATGGCGGCCAGCTCCACCCGCTGGCTGGTGTCGAGGATCACCGGCGGCAGGCCGGAGATCTGCGACAGGGTGGCGATCACGCTGGCCGGCGTCAGCGTCTCCTCGCCGGCATGCAGCGACCGGGCGGTGGCTCGCTTCAGAAGCTCCAGCACGGCGCCCGGCAACTGGCCGCTGCCGAGATAGTGCTGCGCCAGCTCCATGGTCGTGGTGACGGCCTGCTCCGACACGGTCACGCCGACGATGTCGCCGATGCGCCGGCCGAGCTCGCCCGCCAGCTCCAGCGTCTGGCCTTCGCTCATCGGCTCCAGCGCGACCGTCTCGATCACCGAGCGCAGCGAGGGGTAGGCCTGGAACAGCCGCGCGGCGGCGGCCTGGCTGGTCTCGCCGACCAGGATCAGGTCGCCCGCCACCACCGCCGGCATCACCTGGTCGAGGATGCTGGCCGCCTGGCCGCGATGGGTGCCGCTGCCGGCCATCTGGCCGAGGTCGCGCACATACCAGACGATCTTGCGGCGGGCATGCAGGGCGTCGACCAGCTGGCGGATCCGCCCTTCCAGCTGGCCGATATACATCTGGCCGGCCATCAGCTCGTGGCCGCTGGCCATGAACACCTGCCAGCCGGCCTCGTGCAGGTTCAGGCCGAGCAGGCGCAGGAACGAGCTCTTGCCGATGTGCGGGGCGCCGGTGACCAGGACCGAGCGCGGCCGCGGTGCGGCGATGGCAACCTCGGCGGTGGAGAGCTGCTCTTGCCAGGCGGCGGGCCGGATCAGCAGCCGGTCGTCCTCGTCCTCGGTCCACAGCGTGCCGATGCCGGACAGGAAGGCGCGGTCGATCCGGGTGTCCTGCCAGGTGCTGAGCGCCTCGAGCAGGCGGGCGGCGAAGGGATGCCGGATCTTGCGCAGCAGGCCCCGGGCGGGGGCGAGGTCGAGCTCGGCATATCGGCCGAGGAGCGTACCGAAGCCGGGGGTGTCGCCGAGCTCGGCGCTGCGCTCGAAATACACCTCCACGAAACGGGAGATGACCGGGTTGTTCTCCCACCACTCCGGGGCGGCCAGGACCACCTGCCCGACGAGAGGGCGCGGATCCAGCGTGGTCAGGAACCGCAGCGCGTCGGGCAGGACATAGGGGCGCGTGTGCGGCAGGTGCCGCATCACCTCGTCGGCCAGCGATTGCCGGTCCGGATGGTCGCGCAGGACGGTGAAGGCGGCGCAGGCGAGCGGCCAGTTGCCGCCCAGCGCATGGTGGCGCAGCAGGTCGAAGCCGGCATCCGGGCGCCGCATCGCGTCGAGCGCCGCCTGGAACTCCGGGATGTCCGGCAGCTCTCCCGGGCCGCTGACCTCTTCCGCCTTGGGGCCGAGATCCTGGCTGATCCGCTGCAGCAGGGCGGCGACGCTCGCCGCCGGCGCGGGCTCCACGGCCGTCTCGGCCACAGCCGCCGCCTCAGGTCCGGCAGCCGGCTCGGCAGCCGGAGGCGCGCGGGTCGCCTCCGGCTTCAGCCGCATCACAAGGCTGGACAGGATGCCGCCCACGGCACCGGCCAGGAGGGCATAGAGCAGCAGATCGGGCATGCGCGAGTCGTCGTCAGGGAACCGGCGGCATCACTCCGACGGGAAACCGCACCTTTGGCAAGAGGGGTTCGGCCGTGTTCGGCCGAACCTCACCCCGCCCGCACCTGCTGCAGCAGGGTCGTGGTCGGGAAGCCGTCCGGCACCAGGCCCTTGGTGGTCTGCCAGGCCCGGATCGCCCCGCGCGTCGCCGGCCCGACCAGCCCGTCCGGGCTGCCGCCGGTCGAGAAGCCCTTGGACGCCAGCAGCGACTGCAGCTCCATCACCTCGCTGCGCGACAGCGGCTGCTCGTCGCGCGGCCACGTCCCGACGATCGGACCGCCGCCGGCCAGCCGGTCGGACAGGGTGGCGACCGCCAGCGCGTAGCTGGTCGAGTTGTTGTACTTCATGATGACGCTGAAGTTCGGGCCGACCAGGAAGGCCGGGCCGCGCGCGCCCGCCGGGGTGATCACCGAGGCGTCGCCCAGCGCCGGCAGGCTGCGGCCGGAGACCGGCTTCACCCCCAGCGCCGCCCACTGCGCCACCGGCTGCTTGGTGCTCAGCTCCGCCACCGAATAGTCGAAGCCGCGCGGCAGGGTGACCTCGACGCCCCAGGGCTGGCCGCGCTGCCAGCCGGACTGCGCCAGGTAGTTGGCGGTCGAGGCCATGACGTCGGGGATGCTGCCCCAGATGTCGCGCCGGCCGTCGCCATCGGCATCGACGGCGGAGCTCAGGAACACCGTGGGCAGGAACTGGGTGTTGCCCATGGCGCCGGCCCAGGAGCCGAGCATGCGGTCGCGGCTGATGTCGCCCTGCTGCAGGATCTGCAGCGCCGCGAACAGCTGCTCCTTGGCCCAGTCCTGGCGGCGGCCCTCATAGCCGAGGGTGGCGAGGGCGTCGATCACCTCGGTGGTGCCGAAATTCTGGCCGTAATTGCTCTCGATGCCCCAGATCGCGGTGATGACCTGCTTCGGCACGCCGTAGCGCTGCTCGACGGCATTGGCGGTCGACCCCCACTGCGCCAGCATCGCCTGGCCGTTGCGGATGCGGTCTGGCGAGACGGCGCTGTCGAGATAGGTCCAGATCGCCTTGGTGAACTCCGCCTGCGACTGGTCGGCGTCGATCACCTTGGGCAGGAACTGCACGGTGTCGAAGGCGGTGGCCAGCGTCGCTTGGCTGATGCCGCGCGCCGCGGCCTCGGCCCGGAACGCCGCCACCCATTGCTGGAAGCCCTGCGCCTCGGACTGCGCCGGGAAGGCGGCCGAGGCGCCGGGCATCGGGGTCGGCACCACCGGCTGGCCCTGGCCCGAGCTCTGGCAGCCGGCCAGCAGCACCACCCCGGCCAGCACCGCCATCCGCGTGGTCATCGACATGGGCCCTCTCCCCGATTTCCGAATCAGTCGGTGAACGTCGCGGCAAAGTGCCTTGAGATCAAGGCCGGAGCGCGGCAGGGCGGCCGCAAAGGCCTCGGGACCGTCACCCCTGCGGCGCGTCGGGGAAGGCGTCGAGCGGGATCTTCAGGTAGCGCTTGCCGTTCGCCTCGGGCTCGGGCAGGCGGCCGCCGCGGATGTTCACCTGCAGCGCCGCCAGCATCAGCGCCGGCAGCGGCAAGGTCCGGTCGCGGTCGCGGCGCAGCGCGATGAACTCCGCCTCCGACACCGCGGCGATGTGGATGTTGCGCTCCTTCTGTCCGGCGATGCTGCTCTGCCAGCGCGGCTCGCGCCCGTCCGGCCGGTAGTCGTGGCCGGTGAACAGGCGGGTGTCGTCCGGCAGGGCCAGGATGCGCTGGATCGAGGCCCAGAGCTGGCGCGCGTCGCCGCCGGGGAAGTCGGCCCGCGCCGTGCCGCCGTCCGGCATGAACAGCGTGTCATGGATGAACGCCGCGTCGCCGACCAGATAGGTGACCGACGCCATGGTGTGGCCCGGGCAGAACATGACGCCGGCATCCAGCGACCCGATCCGGAACCGGTCGCCATCGGCGAACAGCCGGTCCCAGCCCGTGCCGTCGGTCGGCTGGTCCGGCAGGTGATAGAGGTCCCGCCACAGCGCCTGCACGCCGGCCACCTTCTCGCCGATCGCGGTCGGGGCGCCGGTCCTCTCCTTCAGATAGGCGGCGGCCGAGAAATGGTCGGCATGCGGATGGGTGTCCAGGATCCAGGCCACCCGCAGCCCGCACCGCGCGACATGGTCGAGGATCAGGTCGGCGTTGCGGGTGGAGACGGCGCCGGATTTCAGGTCGAAATCCAGCACCGGGTCGATGACGGCGCAGTCGCCGGTCGCGGGGTCGGCGACGATGTACTGCACGCTGCCGGTCGGCGGGTCGTAGACGGCATGGACGGCGGGGGAGGCATCCCCCATCGCCGGGGCCAGGATCGGGTCGGTCTTGGTCATCGGCGCCGCCGGCTCAGTCCCTGGGCTCGGGCACGTCCTTACCAATCGCGAGCGGTCCGGCCATGTCACCCTCCATTGTCATCGCGGATCAGGGGCGCAGCGCCCGCATCTGCGAAATGTCAGCCTGTAAGAGCGCTGCTACAGGAAGATTGCAGGTTAAATTCGATACAATTTCGACAGTAACAGATAATGATCAGATCATCGATACCAATATCGTCGCAGTATTATAGACATAATGAACGAGATGATCTGATCAATAGCGGGTTAAATCACAGCCGGCTGGTCCGCTCGCAAGGCAAGGACAGCGACGGCATGCAAAATACCATGCCGATCTTGTTGTTTCTGTCGGCGGATGGGACGGGATGCCGCAGCGATGCGCTGCCCTGGGGACACCCACCGGTTTCCCTGGCACAGTTCTGCGACAAGCGGATCGTATCCTTCTCCCTTCTGGAAATCCTGGACCCGGCGCGCTGGCGGCGGTCCCGCCTTGCATGGCCGGTCGCAGAGACGGAGCTGTCCATGGCTGTCGAACTGAACATCAATGGCCGGATCGAGCATATCGACGCGCCGCCGGAGATGCCCCTCTTGTGGGCGCTGCGCGACGAGCTTGGCCTGGTCGGCACCAAATTCGGCTGCGGCGCGGGGCTGTGCGGCGCCTGCACCGTGCATCTCGACGGCGCTGCCGTGCGCGCCTGCCAGACCCCGATCGGCGATGTCGGCACCGCCAGGATCGTGACCATCGAGGGCATCGGCGCCACCGATGTCGGCGTCCGGCTGCAGCAGGCCTGGCTGGCCTTCGACGTGATGCAGTGCGGCTATTGCCAGGCCGGGCAGATCATGTCCGCCGCGGCGCTGCTGGCCGCCACCCCGGCGCCCGGCGACGACGACATCGATTCCGCCATGGCCGGCAATCTCTGCCGCTGTGGCACCTACACCCGCATCCGCGCCGCCATCCACAAGGCGGCCGAACGGAATGCGGCGGAAGGGAGTGCCGGCTGATGGGACACCTGCTTCCCGAGGGTGGCCTCGGCCGCCGTGCCTTCCTCAAGGCCTCGCTGCTGGTCGGCGGCGGCCTGCTGATCGACGCCTCCCTGCCGATGCCCGCGACCGCCGATGAGGGCACCGGCACGCTCGGCGCCTTCATCGCCATCGCGCCCGACGGGCGGGTGACGATCACCGGCAAGAACCCGGAGATCGGGCAGGGCATCAAGACGTCGCTGCCGATGATCATCGCCGACGAGCTGGACGTCGACTGGGACCAGGTCACCGTCACCCAGGCGATGGTGAACGAGGCTGTGTACCGGTCCGCAGACGGCGGGCGGCAGCCGGGCCACGCCGACCAACTGGATGCCGCTGCGCCAGGTCGGCGCCGCGGCGCGGGCGCTGCTGGTCCAGGCCGCCGCCCGGC
>NZ_JANX01000343.1 GCF_000767795.1 Inquilinus limosus MP06
CGTTGTCCGACAGCACGGCGTCGACCCCGGGGATCGACGCGGCGCGGTTCAGCGCCACCACCGGGATGCCCAGCCGGGCGCATTGCTCGGCCAGGGCGATCGGCGGCGCGCCCGAGGTCACCAGCACGCCGCTGACCCGGTACTGCAGGAAGCGGGCGATGGTGCGGTCCAGCGCCGCCTCGTCGTCGACCTCGGCGACCAGCGACTGCAGGCCGCGGGCGTCGATCTCGCGCAGCAGCGCCTCGAACAGCGCGGCGCGATAGGGGTCGGTGGCGCCGCGCACGACGATGCCGACCAGGTCGGAGCGCTGGCGGTTCATGCCGCGGCCCAGCATGTTGACCTGGTAGCCCAGGGCCGAGGCCGCCTCCAGCACCCGCTCGCGGGTCTCGTCCGCCACCCGGGCCTGGCCGGACATGATGCGCGAGACCGTGGCGCGCGACACGCCGGCCCGGTCCGCCACCGCCTGGGCCGTCACCGGCCGCATGCCGCTGTCCTGCTGTCGTCGTCCCAACCGGCGCTCCCATCCCTGCGGACCCAGGTTAGCGCACACGTGTTCATGAAGGCGAGGCGTCGTAAAGCGGAATCGTTTGCCCGGAAGCGATGTCACCGGACCGTCACGAAACATTCATTTCCTTGAAAGCGTGCGGTGTCCGGGACCATGATAGAACCGCCGCCGGAGAGCGGTGCGGCCGATGATTGGATTTGATGGATCGTGAACACGTGTTCACGCTGTCGCCATCCGGGGCGCCGCCGACCATCCTGCGGACTGGGGAGGGATTGGGAGATGACGACGAAGTTGATCGGCCGCGCCGTGCTTCGCGCAGCGCACCGCAAAGTGGCCGGCATCGCCGGCGTGGCGGGCCTGGCGGCGCTGCTGCTGGCCGGGGCGGCGCAGGCGGACGAGCTGGTGATCGCCGGGCGCGACGGCGTCTATGGCGACGCCCTGGCCTATGCGATCGACGCCTACAAGAAAGTGTCGCCGGACACCGAGGTCGAGCTGCTGAAGCTGCCTTACGCCAGCCTGTACGAGAAGCTGGTGGTGTCGCTGCGCGGCGGCGCCGACGCCTATGACGTGATCGTCGCCGACGACACCTGGATGCCGGAATTCACCGCCAATGGCTGGCTGAAGCCGGTGACCGCCGACCTGTCGGGCGTGATCCCCAGCCTGACCGCCCTGTCCAAGGGCACGGACGGCAAGGTGGTGGCGCTGCCCTTCGCCGGCAATGTCGAGATGTTCGCCTGGCGCACCGACCTGTTCCAGGCCGCCGGCCTCGCCGCGCCGAAGAGCTGGAGCGACGTGGTCAAGGCGGCGGAGACGCTGAAGGCCAAGGACCCGAATGTCGCCGGCGTGGTGTTCCGCGGCACCAAGGGCAACCCGATCGTGACCGGCTTCCTGCCGATCTTCTGGGCCCATGGCGGCGAGATCATCGACGGCTCGGGCAAGGCGGCGCTGGCGTCGCCGGCCGGGGTCAAGGCGCTGCAGCAGTTCCTGGCGCTGAAGGCCTATGCCCCGACCGGGGTCGAGACCTACAACGCCACCGAGGTGCGCGACGCGCTGCAGCAGGGCCGCGCCGCGATGGCGATCGAGGTCTGGCCGGCCTGGGTGCCGGCGCTGGACGAGGCCGACAAGTCCAAGGTGGTCGGCAAGGTCGCGATCGGCCCGGCCCCGGGCGAGGCCAAGGGCCCGGCACCGATGCTGGGCATCTGGCAGGTGGCGGTGCCGTCGGGTGCGCCGAATGCCGAGGGCGCGCAGAAGTTCCTGGCCTTCCTGAACGGCCCGGAGATGCAGAAGGAGCTGGCGCTGCGCTTCGGCCTGCCGCCGACGCTGACCGCGCTCTATGCCGACAAGGACCTGGTCGCCAAGTACCGCTGGTACCCGGACCAGCTGAAGGCGCTCGAGGCCGGCGTGTCGCGGCCGCGGATCAAGCAGTGGCCGCAGGTCGAATCCATCCTCGGCGATTACCTGCAGCTGGCCCTGGTCGGCCAGGTGACGCCGGAGGAGGCCCTGAAGAAAGCCTCGGCCGACATCGACACGGCGCTGGCGAAGAAGTAACGGCGGCTCCCGCCAGCCCTGTCCGTTTCACTCTCCCCCTCCCCTCGCGGGAGGGGGTAGGGGAGGGGGCTCGCGCCGCCTCGAACAGGCCCGGCCTGAGAGCTTGATCGACACCCCCTCCCCAACCCCCTCCCGCGAGGGGAGGGGGAGGATCCTGAAGCGTAGCGGACCGTACAGACCTTCATGCTCTTCACCGACCGCCGGCAGCTCGTCCTGCTCCTGCTTCCCGCCGCGCTGCTGCTGGTCGTGTTCGCGCTCGCGCCCGTTGTCCAGGTCGCGATCTACTCCTTCCAGGACATCGACTACGCCGCCGACACCGCGCGCTGGGTCGGCTTCGAGAACTACGCCACGCTGTTCGGCGACTGGTTCTTCCGGGTCGACATCGGCAACACGGTGAAATTCGCCGTCGTGGCCTCGCTGGTTCAGGTCGCGCTCGGCACCGCCCTGGCCCTGCTGCTGAACCGCGAATTCCGCGGCCGCGGCGCGGTGCTGTCGGTCGTGGTCTATCCGATGATGCTGTCGACCCTGGTCTGCTCGGCGATCTGGCGGTCCTGGTTCCACCATGATGTCGGGGTGCTCAACGGCGCGCTCGGCTGGCTCGGCCTGCCCCCGGTGGAATGGCTGTCCGACCCCGGCCTGGCGCTGTGGTCGGTGATGCTGGTCGACACCTGGCAGTGGACGCCGATGACGACGCTGATCGTCCTGGCCGGGCTGCAGTCGATCCCGCCCGAGATCGTGGAGGCGGCGCGGACCGACGGCGCCCGGTCCTGGGTGCTGCTGACCCGGATCGTGCTGCCGCTGGTGCGCGGCCAGATCTTCCTGGCCCTGCTGCTGCGCCTGATCGACACCTTCAAGCTGTTCGACAAGGTCTACGCCCTGACCGGCGGCGGCCCCGGCAACGCCACCGAGACGATGTCGATGTATGTCTACCAGAAGGGCTTCAAATTCTTCGATGTCGGCCTCGCCGCCGCCGCCTCGGTGGTGATGATGGCGATCGCCTGCGGCCTCTGCGCCGTCTACGCCGCCCAGGCGATGCGGGGCCCGTCGAAGTGAAGCGCCTGCGCCAGGTCCCAGCCTATGCCGGCATCGCGCTCTTCGTCCTGGTCTTCGCGCTGCCGGTGATCTGGATGATCGGCGCGGCCTTCGAGAACCCGGCCATCGCCGGGCGCGGCTTCCTGCCGACCGCCCCGACCCTCGACAATATCCGCGCCGTGCTCGACGACGGCTTCCTGGTGCGGCTGAAGAACACCGCGATCGTCGCCTTCGGCGCCACGCTGCTGTCGCTGTTCGCCGGCTTTCTCGCCGCCTACGCCCTGTCCCGGTTCCGCTTCCCGAAGCGGCTGGACGTGCTGTTCCTGCTGCTGGTGCTGGTGGTCAAGCTGATGCCGCCGATCGTGGTGGCGCTGCCGCTGCACGCGCTGCTGCTCGATCTCGGCCTGCTCGGCACCCTGTCCGGGCTGGTGCTGGTCTACCAGCTCTACACCCTGCCCTTCTGCCTGTGGATGCTGCTCGGCTTCGTGCGCGAGGTGCCGGTCGAGATCGAGGCCGCGGCGGCGATCGACGGCGCCGGCCTCTGGCGCCGGCTGTGGCACATCGTGCTGCCGCTTGCCCTGCCGGGGCTGGTGGCGACGCTGATCTTCGCCCTGATCCTGTGCTGGAACGAGTTCCTGTTCGCGCTGCTGTACCTGCAGCGCCCCAGCCGCTTCACCCTGCCGCTCTACGTCGCCACCTTCATCACCGAGGACGAGACGCTGTGGGGCCGGCTGATGGCGATCGGCCTGCTGTCCTCGCTGCCGGTGCTGCTGGTCGCGGGCTATATCCAGAAGCACCTGCTGCGCGGCTTCGCCCACCAGGCCAAATGATCGCGACAGGGGTGCCATCCGTCCGCGCGGGTTGACGCTGCGGCCCCGCCGGGGTCAAAAGCCGCGCATTCCGGGTGTGCGCCCCGGGTGTGCGACGGAGCGGGACGATGGGCGAGCGGGACCTGACCGGGCGGGCGGTGGCGGATGCCATCCTGGCCGAGGTGGCGGCGGAGGTGCAGGCGCTGGGCGAGGCGCATTGGCCGCCGAAGCTGGTGTCGATCACGGTCGGCGACGAGAGCGCGGTCGACGTCTATGTCCGCAACCAGCGGCGCACGGCCGAGGGCGTCGGCATCGCCTTCGAGACCCGGCGCCTGCCGGAGCGGATCACGCAGGAGGAGCTGCGCGCCGCCATCGCCGCGCTGAACGCCGACCCGCAGGTCAGCGGCATCATCCTGCAGCGCCCGGTGCCGAAGCACATCTCGATCAAGGCGATGCAGACGGCGATCCATCCGCTCAAGGATGTCGAGGGCATGAACCCGGCCTCGATCGGCAACATCGTCTACAACGAGCTGGAGCTGGCGCCCTGCACCGCCCTGGCGGCGGTCGAGATGCTGAAGCGCACCGGCCTGACCCTGGCGGGGCTGGAGGTGGTGGTGATCGGCCATTCCGAGATCGTCGGCAAGCCGATCGCCTTCCTCTTGATGTCGGAAGGGGCGACCGTCACCGTCTGCCACCACATGACCCGCTCGGTCTCGATGCATTCGCGCCGGGCGGACGCCGTGTTCGTCGCCGTCGGCAAGCCGAAGCTGGTCACCGGCGACATGATCAAGCCGGGCGCCGCGGTGATCGACATCGGCATCAACGAGGTGCTGGACGATGACGGCAAGAGCCGGGTGGTCGGCGATGTCGACTATGACAGCGTCGCCGCGGTGGCGGGCTGGATCACGCCGGTGCCGGGCGGCGTCGGGCCGGTCACGGTTGCGGTGCTGATGCGCAACACCATCGTCGCCACCCGCCGCCAGAAGGCCCATTACGAGGCCAGGCTGGGCGCCGCGACCGCCTGAAAACGCTACTGCCGCGGCCGTCTGATGGCGGTTTCTGCGCTTCCGGTGCTCACGCACCGTTGTGCGCTGCGCTCCGGTTCTCGAACCACCACCAGCCGACTCACGCCAGCGCGTTTTCAAACGGTCGCGAGCGGCTCCGAAGTGCGGCGGCCGGTTCATGCCGCGGCCGCAACCCTGCGGCGCATGAAGGCTGGGTGTCCGCGGCCGGTGGCGGGTCTAAACCCGACATATGACGGCATCGGACCGAGTCCCCGACCAGCCCCAGTTCGTGACGGAGCGGGATCCGCGGCTGCGCGTGATCATCCCGATGATCGTCGCCGTCGCCTTCCTGATGGAGCAGCTCGACTCCACCATCATCACCACCGCCATCCCGGACATGGCGGCCAGCCTGGACACCACGCCGCTGCGGCTGAACCTGGCGGTGACGACCTATGTCCTGACGCTCGCCGTGTTCATCCCGGTCAGCGGCTGGTTCGCCGACCGCTTCGGGGCGCGTCGGATCTTCGCCCTGGCGCTCGGCATCTTCACCCTCGGCTCGGCGCTGTGCGGCATGGCCGACAGCTTCGCCATGCTGCTGGCGATGCGGGCCCTGCAGGGGCTGGGCGGCGCCATGATGACGCCGGTCGGCCGGCTGATCCTGCTGCGCAGCTTCCCGCGCGCCCAGCTGGTCACGGCCATGACCTACATGACCCTGCCGGCGATCCTCGGGCCGGTGATCGGGCCGCTGCTGGGCGGCTTTCTCACCACCTACACGTCGTGGCGCTGGATCTTCTACGTCAACGTGCCCTTCGGCTGCGCCGGCATCCTGGCGGCGCTGCACTTCTTCGAGGATGTGAAGGGCGAGACGGTGACGCCCTTCGACTATCCGGGCTTCCTCATGGTCGGGGCCGGCGTCGCCCTGCTGCAATACGGGCTGGAGAATATCGGCCGCCCGACCATCCCGGCGCCGGCGATCGCGGCGGTGCTGGTCGCGGCCACCCTGTTGCTGCTGGCCTTCGGCCGCTATGCCCGCCGCCGGGCGAACCCGGCGGTCGACATGACGCTGTTCCGGCTGCGCTCCTTCTGGGTCGGCACCCTGGCCGGCGGGCTGTGCCGGGTCGGGCTGAACGGCGTGCCCTTCCTGCTGCCGCTGATGCTGCAGGTCGGCTTCGGCTTCAGCCCGGTGGTATCGGGGTCGCTCACCTTCGTCAGCAGCCTCGGCGCGCTGCTGATCCGGCCGCTGCTGTCGCCGATGCTGCGCCATCTCGGCTTCGACCGGGTGCTGATCATCAGCGCCGGCCTCGGCGCCGTCGCCATCGCCGGCTTCTCGCTGATGGAGCCGGACACGCCGCACTGGATGCTGCTGGCCTACATCTTCCTGTTCGGCCTCTTGCGGTCGATGCAGTTCATGACCTCGAACACCCTGTCCTATGCCGACATGCCGGCGGAGCGGCTCAGCCGCGCCACCAGCCTGGGCGGGGTGCTGCAGCAGCTCAGCGTCAGCTTCGGCGTCTCCGTGGCGGCGATGCTGCTCGGCCTGGTCAGCTTCGAGAGCCATGTGCTGGCGCCGGAGCGCTTCCATGAGGCGTTCCTGCTACTGGCGGTGATCCCGCTGCTGTCGATCCCCGGCTTCCTCTACCTGCGGCCGGAGGACGGGGTACAGGTCAGCAGGCACGAACGTCGCCGGCGCTGACTACGGTCGTTTCGGGGTTTTTTGACGGAGGCTTGCCACGAGGCGGTGCCGGCGCCTTCACCGGCCGGCGGTCCCGCGCCGGGGGCGGCGCGGGCGGCTTGCGCGGCAGGTCAGGCTGCCGCGGCTGCGACGGGGATC
>NZ_JANX01000344.1 GCF_000767795.1 Inquilinus limosus MP06
ACCGGTGATTCTCCGGAATCGGACGGCCCGGGCGGCGGCCGTCCGGGCCGGGCCGGACCGCCGGGGATCGCCCGATGCAGGGCCGGAATGACGGTCCGGCCGAAGACTTCCGATCCAATTATTTGAATTTATTTACAAATCTTTGGTTTTGCCGAAATCGAGGCAAACTCCGGCCCCGTCATGGAATTGTTGCATTCACGCCGCCTCATGAAGCCCGGCGCTTTTCCGTTTCCAAAATCCGAACAATCGGTTAACCCGATCTCGAATGGCCGTGCCGGACGGTGGTGCATCACTGCAACACTGCGCGAAATTCGCAACAGCATGGTCCATTTCAATTGCGGTCTACGCCCGACCATCGTACATCCAAAGGGAGCGGTCTGGTCGCAGCCCTTGAAGGAAGCGGGGGACGAGACCTCGGTTGAACCGTGATCAGCGAGGTATTGGATATGAACAAGAACGTGATGTACGCCGTCGGTGCGGCCGCCCTGCTCGTTGCAGCCCCGGCGATGGCGCAGGAATATCAGGCCACTGGCCTCTATGTCGGTGCCGGCGCTGGCGTCAACATTCGCCAGAATGACAGCTGGAGCGTCAAGAACACCAACATCGACGGCAAGTCGCGCTACGACATCGGCCCGGCCGGCGACATCTACCTCGGTTACGACTGGGGCTCGTTCCGTGCGGATGCCGAGGTCAGCCTGCGCACCAATGACCTCAAGGATGCCAAGGTCAACGGTCAGACCATCTTCAAGAATGGTCATTTCCGCACCATCGGCATCATGGCCAATGGCTACTACGACTTCGACTTCGGCTCGCCGTTCGTGCCGTACATCGGCGCCGGCGTCGGTGTCGCCCTGCTCGACTCCGAGCTGAAGGGCGGCGGCGGCAAGTTCAGCGACTTCAACACCCAGTTCGCCTATCAGGGCATCGCGGGTGTGTCGTACAACTTCTCGCCGAACCTGGCTGCGAACCTCGAGTACCGCTACTTCGGCAACACCGAGCCGACGTTCAGCGACCAGGGCGTCAAGCTGAAGTACGACAGCAGCAACAACCACACCATCCTGGTTGGCGTTCGCTACACCTTCGCCCCGGCGCCGGAGCCGGTCCAGGAGGTCGTGCAGACCCAGGGCCGCAGCTACCTGGTGTTCTTCGACTTCGACAGCTCGCGTCTGACCCCGGAAGCCAAGCAGATCGTGGCCTCGGCCGCTGCTGACGCCCTCCAGGGCAAGACCACCCGCATCGACGTCACCGGCCACACCGACCGTTCGGGTTCGGACCGGTACAACCAGGCCCTGTCGGTGCGTCGCGCCGAGTCGGTCCGCCGCGAGCTGGTCGCGGACGGCGTTGCCGACAGCCTGATCGTCACCCGCGGCGTCGGCGAGTCCGATCCGCTGGTCCCGACCGCCGACGGCGTGCGCGAGCCGCAGAACCGTCGCGTCGAGATCGTCATCAACTAAGACGGTCTTTAAAGATCCCATCGGGAGATTGGGGCGTCCTTCGGGGCGCCCCTTTCTTCATCCGGCATCCGGCAGGAGCGTCAAAGCAAAGGGCCGTCCCAGCGCATGGGACGGCCCTTTGCTTTGGCTGCAGCATCCGGTTCGCGTTGCCTCTCCCGCCGGACGCGGGAGAGGCAACAATTCACCCCTTCGATTGAAACGCCCGATCCGGGCTGAGCTAGCCGGCCTCGGCCCCGCGCGCGACGAAGCCGGCATTGGCGAAGCCGGGCTTGGCATAGGCCAGCGGCAGGCCGGACGCCGGGTCGTCGATGACGCCGCCCGCGGCACGCAGCACGGCGTCGGCCGCCGCCGTGTCCCATTCCATGGTCGGGCCGAAGCGGAGATAGAGATCCGCCTCCCCCGCCGCGATCAGCGCGATCTTCAGCGAGCTGCCGAGAATCCGGCGCTCCGCCACCGACCGGCCTTCCAGCGCCGCGTCGAGCCGGGGATCGTCGCGATGCGATCGGCTGGTCAGCACCACCATCCCCTCCGCCGGCGGCCGGCGCACACCGATGCGCCGCGGCGCCTCGTCGCCCTGCTGCTGCCAGGCCTCACCCCCGGCCGCCCAGAAGCGGCGGTCGAAGGCCGGAGCCTCGACCACGCCCAGCACCGGAACGCCGCCGGAGACCAGCCCGATATTGACCGTGAACTCGCCGTTGCGGCGCAGGAATTCCTTGGTGCCGTCGACCGGGTCGACCAGCCAGAAGCGGTCGGCCGCGGCCGGGATGCCATGGGCGGCGCACTGCTCCTCCGCCACCACCGGCACACCGGGCAGCAGGGCCCGGAGGCCGGGGATGATCAGCGCCTCGGCGGCGTGATCGGCGGCGGTGACCGGGCTGCCGTCCTCCTTGCGCAGGGCGGCACCGTCGAAGCTGTTGTAGATCTCCAGCACCACCCGGCCGGCGCGGCGGGCGAGATCAACCACCGCCTCGATCGGGGGAAGCGTGTCGGCGGCCATCACGCCGCCTCGCGCAGCGCCGACCAGGTCTCGTCCAGCGCCAGCTCGAAGCGGTGCAGCATCTCGGTCACGCCCGCCTCGTCGATCACCATCGGCGGGCAGAAGCCGATGACGTCGCCCGGCATGGCGCGGGTCAGCAGGCCATGCGCCTGGGCCCGGCGGACCAGCCCGGCGCCGACGCCGCGGGCCTTGTCGAAATTGGTCCGGGCGGCCTTGTCGGCCACCAGCTCGGCCCCCGCGATCAGGCCGAGGCCGCGCACCTCGCCGACCAGCGGGTGATCCGCGTAGCGGCGCAGCCCCTCCTGCAGCGACGCGCCGACCCGGCGGACGCGGTCGACGATCTCCATCTCGCGATAGATCTTCAGCGTCTCCAGCGCCACCGCCGCGGCCACCGGGTGGCCGCCATAGGTGTTGCCGTGGCCGAACATGCCGTGCGTGTCGCTGCCCGCGACCAGCGCCTCGTAGACCGGGCCGGAGATCAGCGTCGCCGCGATCGGCAGGAAGCCGGCCGACAGCTGCTTGGCCACGGTCATGATGTCCGGCCGGATGCCGAAGCTGTCGCAGCCGAACCAGTTCCCGGTGCGGGCGAAGCCGCAGATCACCTCGTCGGCGATGAACAGGATGTCGTGGCGGCGCAGCACCGCCTGCACCTTCTCGAAATAGGTGCGCGGCGGCACGATCACGCCGCCCGCCCCCATCACCGGCTCGGCGATGAAGGCGGCCACCGTCTCCGGCCCCTCTGCCTGGATCGTCGCCTCCAGCTGCTCGGCCAGGCGGGTGGCATAGTCCTCCTCGCTCTCGCCCGGCGCGGCGCCGTGATAGTGGTGCGGCGTGTCGACATGCACCACCCGGCTGACCGGCAGGTCGAAGCCGTCCTGGGCATAGGCCAGCCCGGTCAGGCTGCCCGACATCACGGTGACGCCGTGATAGCCCTTGCGGCGGGCGATGATCTTCTTCTTCTCGGGCCGGCCGAGGGCGTTGTTGACGTACCAGGCGATCTTGACCGCCAAGTCGTTGGCCTCGGAGCCGGAATTGACGAACAGAGCCCGCTCCAGCGGCTTCGGCGCGATCGCGATCAGCGCCTCGGCCAGGTCGACCAGCACGTCCGGCACCTTGCCGCCGAAGGCGTGGTAGAAGGGCAGCTGCCGCATCTGGCGCGTCGCCGCCTCGACCAGCCGCTCCTGGTCGAAGCCGAGCCCGGCGCACCACAGACCGGCCAGCCCCTCGATGTATTCGCGGCCCTCCTCGTCATAGACGTGGATGCCCTTGCCGCGGCTGATCACCAGCGGGCCGATCTCGCGATGGGCGCTGAGATTGGTGTAGGGGTGCAGCAGATAGGCGACGTCCCGCGCGGCGGTGGAGTTCGGGATCACGGGCGGCGTCCTCCGGCTGTTTTTCGGTGTCCGCCATCGTTACCGGAAGGCGGCGCCGCCGTCCCGGGCGTTTCGCGCATGGCAGGCCCGGAGCCGGGCGCCGCCGGCCGGAACCAGCGCTTCGGCGTCACACCGGTGGCCAGGCGGAAGTCGCGGATGAAGGCGCTGGCCGACCCGAAGCCGAGCTCATGCGCCACCACGGTCACCGCCTGCCCTTCCGCGAGCCGGACCAGGGCGGCGCGCAGCCGCACCTGGCGCCGCCAGGCGGTGAAGCTCATCCGCGCCTCGCGCTGAAACGCCCGGGCCAGCGACCGCGTCGTGGTACCCAGCCGCGCCGCCCATTCGGACAGTGTCCGCCCATGCCCCGGGTCCTGTGCCAGGGCCGCCTCGATCGCCCGCAGCGCCGGCGAAACCAGGGGCTGCAGGAACAGCCGGAGCGCCGGTTCCAGCCGAAGCTCGTCGGCGAAGACCAGGCACAGGCGGTGCCGGGCCCGGCCCGTCGCTTCCCCGCCCTCCAGCGCCAGGATTACCTCGCGCAGCAGCGGGCTGACCGCGACGATGCCGCAGCGCCTCGGCAGCCGGCGCAGCAGCGGGCCCCGGCAATAGGCGCTGAGCATCTCGAACCCGGCGGAGGTCTCGACCCGATGCTCCTCGCCGGCCGGCAGCCAGCATCCCTGCAGCGGCGGCACCACCCATTGCCCATGCCGCGTGTGCAGCACCATGACGCCGCGGCCCGGATAGATCAGCTGTGCCTGGGAGTGGTCGTGCCACCCGCCCGAGAAGCCGGGCGGGAAGGGATCGCGCTCGACCCGGATCCAGCTCTCTGTCACCCGCCCTCGCCTCTTAAGCCATGTCCGATCCAGTGCATATTCTGGCAGCTTGCCCGCTATCGGACAGCCTGATCGTCTGCCTACCCTCGTCGCGGCAAAGGGATGGAGGCAGCATGACCCCGACCATGATGATGCCGCGGACCGATGCCGCGGCACGACCGCCGCAGGACGGCAAGCAGGAGTTCCTGGCCGCGCTGCGCAGCCTCGGCCCCGCCTCGGTGCTGGATGTGGGCTGCGGCGAGGGCGCCCTGCTGCGGGCGGTCACCGCTGACGGCGTGCAGGGTGTCGGGCTGGAGCCGGAGGAGGCCGCCGCCGAGCGGGCGCGGGCGGCGGGGCTGGAGGTCCGGTCGGGCCGGGCCGAGACCCTGCCCTTCGCCGACGGCAGTTTCGACGTCGTCACCCTGGAATACGTCGCCCATCATGTCGAGCACCTGCCGCGGGCCCTGCGCGAAGCGGCCCGGGTGGCCCGGCGCGCCGTGCTGGCGCTGGACGGCTGGTACGACGAGACGCTGCCGTCGCAGCGGGTGATGCGCGACCTGGACGAATGGCGGAAGCGCATCGACCGCCGGCTCGGCATGGTGCACAACCCCTGCCCCCGGCCCCGTGAGCTGATCGAGCCGCTGCTGGCTTCGGGTCCGCTGGAGATCAGCTACGAGTGCCGCCTCGAGCTGAGCCCGCAATCACTGGCCGATCTGGAGACGACGGCCCGGCGGCAGCTGGAGGCCGTCGCCCCGGCACCCGATCTGGCGGCGGAGCTGGACCGCATCCTCGACGACGGCCGGCTGCACGGCTGCACCGGCGCCGGCACCCTGCTGCTCTGCGCCCGCCTGCCATAGAGGCGGATCAGCCCTCCTGCGCCTCGTGCCGGCGGCCGAGCGCGACGGCGAGGGTCAGGGCCAGGCAGGGGGTGGCCGAGAGCGAGCGGAAGGCGTCGATCTCGCCCTCATGCACCACGAAGCAGGCATCGGCGATCGGGTAGACCGGGCTGAGGTCGCTGTCGGTGATGGCGACGATCGGCACCCCGGCGGCACGGGCGCGGCGCGCCACCTCCTGCACGTCCGGGGCGTAGCTGCGGAAGGTGACGACGAACAGCGCGTCGCCCGGGCGGATCGCCCGCGACTGCTCGGCCAGCATGCCGCCGAAATTGTCGAGCAGATGCACCGGCCGGTCGAGCTGGGCCAGCAGGTAGGACAGGTAGACCGCGATCGGAAAGGACCGGCGCTGGGCCGCCAGGTGGATGCAGTCGGCCCGCGCCAGGATGTCGACCGCCCGGGCGAAGACCGCGGGGTCGACATCGCCGCGCAGCCGTTCCAGCGCGCCGACCGAGATGTCGATGAAGGCGTTGAGCGGGCCGGACGGCGCCTCCGCCCCGCCGAAGCGGGCGTCGAGCGTGCGGATGCGCGCCTCGTAGCTCGGCATCCGCTCGACCAGCTGGGCGCGGAACAGGCGCTGCATCTCGGAGAAGCCGTCGAAGCCCAGCGCCTGGGCGAAACGGACCAGGGCCGAGGGCTGGACCTCGGCCTTGGCGGCGATCACCGCCACCGTCTCCAGCGCGATCACGTCGGGATGGGCCAGGGCAAATTCGGCGATGGTCTTCAGCCGCTTGCTGAGCGCCGGGTAGCGCGCGGCGATGGCGCCCCGCAGCGCCTCGAAGCTGTCCGGCGCCGGCCCGGCCGCCACCGCTTCCGTCCCTGTCATGGCTCATTCCAAACGTTCCAAGTCTTGGAACAGTAATCCCGACATCGCGCGCGAGGAACCGCCATTCGCTGTGGCCCGGCCGCACCGTAAGTGGTATAGACCATCTGGTGCAATGACGCTGCCGGCGCGGCTTGCTAGCGTCCCCGCGCGATAGCATTCCAGGACCGAGGGCATGGCGATCCGCATCCATATCGGCGTCGACGGCGGCGCGACCGGCACCAGGCTCCGCGCCGTCGATCCGGACGGAAGCGTGCTGGGCGAGGGCACGGCCGGCCCGTCCAGCCTGACCCTCGGCGTCGATGGCGCCTGGGCCCAGATCCGCATCGCCCTCGACGCCGCCGGCATCGC
>NZ_JANX01000345.1 GCF_000767795.1 Inquilinus limosus MP06
GGCAACGGCAGCAGGCCCAGCGCGTGCAGCGCCGCGGGAGAAGAGATCAGGTCCACCGACAGCAGCCGCGCCCGGCTGTCGCGGCCGCCGACATAGGGGCGCAGCATGCCGGCCAACTCCTCCGGCGCGCGGCCGCCCAAGGTCAGCACGCGCGCGCCCAGCAGATCGGCCAGCGCCTCCCGGGCCGAGACGACGTAAAGGCCGTCATCGAACCACACCAGGCGCAGCGGCAGCGCGTTCAGCGACCGCCCCATGCTGACGCCGCGGACATAGGTGTGGCCGTTCCCGGCCAGGGCGACGGCCCGGGTGACGCCGACCTCGAAGCGGGCGTCGTCCAGCCCGTCCGGCGCGGCGGCCGAGGCCTGCGCCGCCAACGTGTCGATCTGCCGGTCGAACGCCGCGAGAGTCTCCGGCGAGAAGCTGCGGTCGATCTCGGGCAGCCGGCGCAGCCGCTCCAGGTCCTGGCGCTGCGCCTCGGCGCGATTGCCGGGCGCCGGCGCGTCGGCCGGCGGCAGCGACGGGTAGTTCGGCCGGATCACGGCGAGATAGGTGGTCCCTGCCGCCGTTCCCGCCATCACGACCAGCGCGGCCCCGATCCAGGCCGCGATCGCCCATCGTCTCATGGCTGTTCCCCACCCGCTTCACCGGCCGGTCCGGCCGGCAGGGCAGGCTTTGCAACCGCTGTGCCAGGAGGCCACAGGGCCGATTTGCGCCGACGATCGTCAGCATTCGCATGTTGCCTTTTGAGTCCCCCCTCCCCTCGCGGAAGGGGGGGTAGGGGGAGGGGGGCTCTCGGCTCGGGCCGGCCTCGACCGCTGCAAGCCGGCACGCACGCTGGAGTCTGAGCCTTGCGCATTCGCGCGCGGACGCGCGCAGACCCCTCCCCCTGCCCCCTCCCGCGAAGGGGAGGGGGGACTTAAGAAATTCAGTCGGAATGACGTGTAACTCCGGCAGTCCAAGTCGCGCAGTCGGGGCGAAAATTCCGCCGTGCTTCGGCGATTTCTCCTACTCCGCCGGCGAGCCCTCGCTGCGATGGACCAGCAGTTGGCGTTCCAGCTCCTTCGCCGTGCGGCTGGCCGGCGCGGTGTAGCGGGCCAGGGCCCGGTAGATCACCGGCACCAGGAACAGCGACAGCAGGGTCGAGACCATGACGCCGCCGAAGATGACCACACCGATGGCTTGCCGCGATTCGGCGCCGGCGCCGGTGGCGATCGCCAGCGGCAGGGCGCCTAGCGCGGTGGCGATCGAGGTCATCAGGATCGGCCGCAGCCGGGTCGCCGCGGCCTCGCGCACCGCCTCCAGCACCTCCAGCCCCTCGTCGCGCAGCTGGTTGGCGAACTCGACGATCAGGATCGCGTTCTTCGCCGTCAGCCCGATCAGCATGACCATGCCGATCTGGGTGTAGATGTTCACGGTCATGCCCAGGAGGGCGACCGAGCCGAGCGCGCCGAAGATCGCCAGCGGCACGGTCAGCAGGATCGTCACCGGGTGGACGAAGCTCTCGAACTGCGCCGCCAGCACCAGGAACACGATCAAGAGCGCGGTGCCGAAGGTGATGTAGAGCGAGGCGCTGCTCTCCAGGAACTCGCGGGTGTCGCCGTCCCAGGACAGGCGCGCCTCGACCGGCAGCACGTCGGCGACGGCGGCGCGGATCTCCGTCACGGCGTCGCCCAGGGTGGCGTCGTCGGCCAGGCTGGCGGTGAAGGTGATGGCGCGGACCCGGTCGAAGCGGCCCAGGCTGGCCGGGCCGGCCACGTCCTGCAGCTTCACCAGGCTGGTCAGCGGCACCAGCGTGCCGCCGGAGGCGCGGACGAAGATGTTCGACAGGTCGCGCGGCGTCTGCCGGTCCTCCGGCCGGGCCTGCAGCACCACGTCGTACTCCTCGCCGTCATCCTCGTAGCGGGTGACGGCGACCGACCCGAACATCGCCTCCAGCGTCTCGCCGATGGCGCGGATCGAGATGCCGAGATCGGCGGCGCGGTTGCGGTCGATGGTGACCCGCAGCTCCGGCTTGGTCTCGTCGTAATCGGCCTGCAGGTTGCGCAGCACCGGGGAGTTGCGCAGCCGGTCCTCCAGCTGGTCGCGCCACTGTGCCAGCTGCTCATAGGTGTTGCCGCCGATGACGAAGCGCACCGGCGCGCCGGAGCCGCGGGCTAGGCCGCTGGGGTTGATGGCGACGGCACGGATGCCGGGAATGCCGGCCAGCTTGGCCCCCAGCTCGCGCACCACGTCCTGCTGCGACCGGGTGCGCTCCTCCCACGGCTTCATCTGGCCGACGACGGTGACGCGGTTCACCCCGGTCGGGCCCCAGGACGGCGCCAGGATGGCCAGCAGGCGGGTCACGTCCTCCGCCTCGACATAGGGCGTCAGCGCCGCCTCGATCCGTTCGAGCTGCGCCGTGGTGTACTCCATGCTCGATCCCTCCGGCCCGGTGGCGCTGATCACCACCCGGCCGCGATCCTCGGTCGGCACGAATTCCTGCGGCAGGCCCTGCAGCAGGGCCACGGCGCCGAGGCTGAGGGCGACGGCGATGGCGCAGACCAGGATCGGCGCGCCGAGCGCGAAGCCCAGCGCCGCGCGGTAGCCGCGATTCAGCAGCTCGAAGCCGTGCTCGGTCACCTTGTGCAGCCAGGTCTCCTCATTGGCCGGGCGCAGCAGCCGGCTGCACATCGCCGGCGTCAGGGTCAGCGCGATCAGGGCCGAGAACAGGACGGAGGAGGCGACGGTGATGCCGAACTCGCTGAACAGGCGGCCGATATTGCCCTGCAGGAACGAGATCGGAACGAACACGGCGGTCAGCACCGCGGTGGTGGCGACCACGGCGAAGCCGATCTGGCGGGAGCCGAGATAGGCTGCCACCAGCGGCGGCTCGCCATGCTCGATGCGGCGGCTGATGTTCTCCAGCACGATGATGGCGTCGTCGACCACCAGGCCGATCGCCAGCACCATCGCCAGCAGGGTCAGCACGTTGATCGAATAGCCCAGCGCCGCCAGGATCATGAAGGAGGCGATGATCGACACCGGCACCGCGACCGCGGGGATCAGCGTGGCGCGGATGCTGCGCAGGAAGATGAAGACGATGCCGATCACCAGCGCCAGCGCGATCGCCAGCGCCAGGAACACCTCCTCGATCGACTTGTCGATGAACACGCTGTCGTCGGAGGAGACCTCGATCCGCACATCCGGCGGCAGCGACTGGCGCAGCGTGTCCAGCGCGTGCCGCACCGCCTCGGCCACATCCAGCGTGTTGGCGGTCGACTGCTTGACGATGCCGAGGCCGATGGCCGGCTTGCCGTCGGCCCGGAAGCCGCTGCGGTCGTCGCGGGGGCCGACCTCGACCCGGGCCACGTCGCCCAGCCGCACCAGGGTCGTGCCCTCGCGGCGCAGCACGATGCGGGCGAACTGCTCCGGCGTCGTCAGCCGGGTGTTGGTGCGCACCGTCAGCTCGCGGTCGTTCGATTCGACCCGGCCCGACGGCAGCTCGACATTCTGGGCTTCCAGCGCGTCCTTGATGTCCTGGGCCGTGACCCGGCGCGCGGCCATGGCGTTGCGGTCCAGCCAGACCCGCATCGACGGCTGGCGCTCGCCGCCGATCGTCACCTGGGCGACGCCGGTGACGGCCGACAGCGGGTCGACGACATAGCGCTTGGCCATGTCGCTCAGCTCGATCGCCGAGCGGCCGTCGCTGGTCAGGGTGGCGTAGATGATCGGGCTGGCGTCGCTGTCGACCTTGCGGATGATCGGCGCGTCGGCGTCGTCCGGCAGCCGGCCGATGATGCGGCTGACGGAATCGCGCACGTCGTTGGTCGCGCTCTCGACATCGCTCTCGACATTGAACTCCAGCCGGACGCTGGACCGCCCCTCCTGGCTGGTGGAGCGCAGGGTGCGGATGCCGGCGACGCCGGACACACCCTCCTCGATGATCTGGGTGATCTGGCTCTCGATCACCTGGGCGGACGCGCCCTCATAGGTGGTGGTGATCGAGACGATCGGCGGGTCGATGTTCGGGTATTCGCGGACCGTCAGCCGCTGGAAGGCGAAGGCGCCCAGCACCACCAGCAGCAGGCTGACGACGACGGCGAAGACCGGCCGCTTGATGGCGGTGTCCGACAAAACCATGTCAGGACGCCGCCGGCGCCGTGCCGGCCTCCTGCACCTTGACCGGCAGGCCGTCGCGCAGGCGCTGCGTGCCCTCGACCACCACGGCGTCGCCGACGGCCAGGCCGGACAGGATCTGCACCTCGCCGCGCAGCCGCGTGCCCAGCGTCACCTCGCGCCGCACCGCCCGGCCGTCGACCACCAGATAGACGAATTGCCGGCTGCCCTGCGGCACCAAAGCCTGCTCGGCCACCAGCAGGGCCGCGGGGTCGGTCGAGAGCTGCACCCGCACGGTCATGAACATGCCGGGGCGCAGCAGGCCCTCGCGGTTGTCGACCTCGGCCACCGTGGTCACCGACCGGGTGGCCGGGTCGATGCGGGTGTCGACCGAGGTGACCGTGGCGGTGAAGGCGCGGTCGGGATAGGCGTCGCTGCGCACCTCGAGCGCCACGCCGGGGGCCAGGCGCGGCAGCAGCACCTCGGGCAGGTTGAAGTCGACCTTCACCCGGCTCAGGTCGTCCAGCGTCACGATGGCGGTACCGGGCGACACCAGCGCGCCCGGGCTGACCTGGCGGATGCCCAGCGTGCCGGCGAAAGGCGCGACGATCACCCGCTCGGCCAGCCGCGCCTTCTGCGCCGCCAGCGCCGCGGTCTTGACCTCCAGATCGGCGCGCAGCGTGTCGATCTGGGCCTGGGCCACGGCGCGCGACTTCGACAGGATCTCGCCGCGGTCGAGCGACTGGCGGGCGTTGCGCAGCTCGGCCTCGGCCGAGGCCACCGTCGCCTCCAGCTCGGCGCTGTCCAGCCGGATGATCGGGGCGCCGGCGGCGACGGTCTGGCCGTCCTCGAACTCGATCCTGTCGACGATGCCGGTGGTCTTGGCGGTGATGGTCACCGCCTCCCGCGCCCGGGTGGTGCCGACGGCGTCCATCGCCTCGGTCACCGTGCCGGTGCGCACCGGGGCCAGGATCACCGGCACGGCCATGGGCCCGCCATGCGGCCCCGTCGCCCCGTCGGCCTGGAACGGCGCATAGCGCCACACCCCCGCCGCCGCAACCGCGAGCAGGCCGACCGCCACCAATTGTTTCCACGCGCGCATGCGTCCGCGAAGCCCCCTTCCGTCCGCGCACCCGTCCTCACGGGCGCAGTGTAGTACCAATCGCCCGTTTCTTGTTTGTGAATGCCGAGCTGTGTTCTTCACGGCACAGGCCGGAGATTCCGTCGCACCAGCCCTGCGCGAGGGAACAGGCCACGAAATCCGGTGTTTATGGCGATGATATGACGAATTCAGCCGCGCGACGCCGCGGCTCTGGAAGGGACCCGGGGAACGGCTCCTGCACGGCCGGCCCGGGACGGGTGGAATGGGACTGCTCTACAGCGAAGCGGAGGACGCGGTCGATCTTCACGGCCGCCGCATCCTGATCGTCGAGGACGAGCAGATCGTGGCGCTCGACCTCGAACTGACCTTGCGCACCTGGGGCGGCACGGTGGTCGGCCCGGCGACGACGGTGTCGCGCGCGGTCGAGATGGCGCGCAGCCAGACGATCGACGGCGCCATGGTCGACCTCAACCTGTCCGGCGCGGCCGCCTTCCCCGCGGTCGACATCCTGCTGCAGCGCGGCGTGCCGGTGATCCTGGCCACCAGCTATCCGCGGGAAAGCCTGCCGGCCGCCTACCGCAACCTGCCGATCCTGCCGAAGCCCTACGACCCACGCCGCTTCTCCGGACTGGTGCAGTCGATCTTCAGCGTCCGGTCCGGCGAGGCCAGCATCCACTGAGGCCGGCGGTCAGGCCGCCCAAGGTTGGATCTCGGTCCGCACCGCCTCTCCCGACGCCTTCGCCGCCGCGATCGACAACGCCAGATACTGGTCCTGTGCCGCCGCGGCGAAGCCGTAGATCTCCTCCCCGGTCTCGACATAGCGCTGCATGCCCGCCAGGCAGGCGCCCACCGCGATCTCGTCGTCGTTCAGCCGCGCGCCGGCGAAGGGGTTGCGGTACACCCACTCCGCCCCGGCCTGGATGCCGACCAGGTGGTGGCCCTGGATGTTGGCGTATTGCCCGGCATCCTGGCGCAGCAGCCGCAGCGTCACCGGCGTGCGGTGGTCCTCGAGATAGCGCAGCTCGTCATCCTTGATCTCGCCGCGCTCGCCCCGCACCAGCAGCCGCGCGGTGCGGATCCAGTGATGATACTGATCGCCGGTGAAGTCGAACACCGCCGAGCGGCCGCCGAAATCCAGCGTGGCGATGGTCTGCTCCGACTGGGCGATACGGTGCTCCGCCGGCGGGCCGGCGCGGGTCGGGCCGGCGACGATCGGGGCGGTGAAGCCCTGGGCCCGGATGGTCGCATTCTCGAAGCCGAGGCCGAGATAGCTCCGGATCAGGCTGGTGCCGTGATAGCCATGCGCCACCGCGACATGGGCGTGGCTCGGCGTGCCGATCCGGCCGGCGGCGATCAGTGCCAGGCGGGCGGCATGGGTCGGCTGCAGGAAGTACTGCTCGGCCACCTGGAGGCGGGCGCCGCCCTGCACAAGCGCCCACAGCCGCAGCAGACCCTCCAGGTCGGGCGCCGGCGGCGTCTCGGTCAGCACCGGCTGGCC
>NZ_JANX01000346.1 GCF_000767795.1 Inquilinus limosus MP06
CTCCGGTCAGGTCCAGCACGGTCGATTCCAGCCCGGCGGGCGCTGCGCCGTCGGGCTGGAATCGACCGTGCTGGACCTGACCGGAGAGCAGCCGGTGCTGCTGCGTCCCGGCGGGGTGACGATCGAGGAGCTGACCGCCCTCTTGGGCCCCATCGCGGTGCCGGAGAAGGATCCGGACCGCCCGGCCTCGCCCGGGCAGCTGGCCAGCCACTACGCGCCGCGGGCGCAGGTGCGGCTGAACGCCGGGGCGATCGGGCCGGACGAGGTGCTGCTGACCTTCGGCCCGGACCTGCGCAGCGGCCCGAAGGTGATGAATCTCAGCGACAAGGGCGACCTGGCCGAGGCCGCCGCCAACCTGTTCGCGATGCTGCGAGCGCTGGACAAGACCGGCGTGGGCACCATCGCCGTGGTGCCGATCCCGGAGACCGGTCTGGGTGCCGCGATCAACGACCGGCTGCGCCGCGCCGCGGCCCCGCGCCCCTGGGGAGCCACCGATGATTGACGCCGCGCTGCTGGAGGCCCTGACGGCCATCGCCGGGCCGCAGGGCGTGCTGCACGAAGCGGCGGACCTGGCGCCGTACCTGAAGGAATGGCGCGGCAAGTACCGCAGCACCGCCGGCCTCGTGGTGCGGCCGGGATCGACCGCCGAGGTCGCGGCCATCGTCAAGCTGTGCGCCGAGCGCGGCATCGGCGTGGTGCCGCAGGGCGGCAACACCGGCCTGTGCGGCGGCGCCGTGGCCGAGGCCGGGCAGATCCTGCTGTCCACCGACCGGCTGACCCGGATCCGCGAGGTCGATGCCGAGGGCGACCACATGACGGTCGAGGCCGGCGTGATCCTGGCCCAGGTGCAGGCGGCGGCGGAGGCGGCCGACCGGCTGTTCCCCCTGAGCCTGGGGGCCGAGGGCAGTTGCCGGATCGGCGGGAACCTGTCGACCAATGCCGGCGGCACCGCCGTGTTGCGCTACGGCAACGCCCGCGACCTGGTGCTGGGGCTGGAGGTGGTGCTGCCCGACGGGCAGGTCTGGGACGGGCTACGCGCCTTGCGCAAGGACAACACCGGCTACGATCTGAAGCAGATCTTCATCGGTGCCGAAGGCACGCTGGGCATCATCACCGCCGCCGTGCTGAAGCTGTTCCCGCGGCCGCGCAGCGTGGCGGCGGCGCTGGTCGGGGTGCCGGACCCGGCCGCCGCGGTGGCCCTGTTCGGCCGCGCCCGGGCCGAGGCCGGCGGGTCGGTCACCGGGGTCGAGCTGATGCCCCGCCTGGCCATCGACTTCGCCCTGCGCCATGTCGCAGGCGTGGTCGACCCGATGGCGGAGCCGCACCCCTGGTATGTGCTGCTGGAGCTGTCCTCCCCCGCCGCCGATGCGCCGCTGGCGGAACGGCTGGAGGCGATCCTGGCTCATGGGCTGGAGCCCGGGCTGGTGATCGACGCCGCGATCGCGGCGAGCGAGGCCCAGCGCAGATCGTTCTGGCACATCCGCGAGGCCATCGTCGAAGGCCAGCGCTTCGAGGGCGGGGCGATCAAGCACGACATCGCCGTGCCGGTGGCCAAGGTGCCGGAGTTCCTGGAGCGGGCGACGGCGCTGTCCGAGGCCATGGTGCCGGGCGTGCGGGTGGTGGGCTTCGGCCATCTCGGCGACGGCAACATCCATTTCAACCTGAACCAGCCGGTGGGCGCCGACCGCGAGGCCTTCATGGCGCGGTGGGAGGAGGTCGCCCACCGGGTGCACGACATCGTCGCCGACCTCGACGGGTCGATCAGCGCCGAGCATGGCGTCGGCCTCTTGAAGCGCGACGAGATCGCCGAGCGGAAATCCGCGGTCGAGATCGAGCTGATGCGTCGGATCAAGCGGGCGATCGACCCGGCCGGGATCATGAATCCGGGCAAGGTGGTGCGGGCCTAGGCGACTTTCGGCTTCCACTCCATTTTGTTGTCATCCTCGGGCTTGACCCGAGGATCCAGGGGCGGCCAGAGCGGCTCTCGATGGCCTCTGGATTGCCGGGTCAAGCCTGGCAATGACAAATAGAAGGAGAGCGTGGCGACGATATTCCCGTGCTCTGTCGAATCCGGATCCGCGCCGGCGACCATATGCGTCAACCCGTGGAGGACCTCCCGATGGACGCAAAGACCCTCATCCCCGCGGCCGAGCTGGCCCGCGCCAACCCGGTCCGCATCCCGAACGAAAGCCCCGAATACCGCGCCGCCCGCACCGCGCTGTTGGCCGAGGAGATCGAGCTGCGGCGCCGGATCGAGAGCGTCGCCGCGCAGCGCCGCGCCCTGCCGCCCGGCGGGCCGGCGACCGGCGACTACCGCTTCGAGGGGCCGGACGGCCCGACCGGCCTGGCCGGGCTGTTCGGCGACAAACCGACCCTGGTGGTCTACAGCTACATGTTCGGGCCGCAGCGCGAGCGCCCCTGCCCGATGTGCACCAACCTGCTGGACGCCTGGGACAGCAACGCCGCCGATATCGGCCAGCGCGCCGCCCTGGCCGTGGTCGCGCGCTCGCCCTTCGCCCGTCTCGCCGCGTGGAAGCGCGAGCGCGGCTGGCGCGACCTGCCCCTCTACAGCGATCTCGACGGCACCTATTCGCGGGACTACCTCGCGATCGGACCGGACGGCTCGGACCTGCCGGCGCTGCACGTCTTCACCCGGCGCGACGGCACCATCCGGCACTTCTGGGCCGAGGAGATGACCGGCGAAACCGCCGATCCGGGCCAGGACCCGCGCGGCGCCCTGGACCCGTCGCCGCTGTGGATGGTGCTGGACTGCACCCCGGAAGGCCGGGGAACCGACTGGTACCCGAAGCTGAGCTACGACTGAAAGGACCGGCCGGGAGCGTCACGGCTCCCGGCCGCTCCCACCTCACCAGCGGCCGCGGTGGCCGCCCCAGCCGCCATGGCCCCAGCCGCCGCGGCGGTAGTAGTGGTGATGGCCGCCATCGTCATCGGCCAGGGCGGCGCCGAGGGCGATGCCGCCGACCGCCAGCAGGCCCGCCGCCACCGCGGTGTTGGTGTCCTGCTGCTGCCGCTCGGCCTGCGCCTGGTAGGACAGCGGGCCGACCTGATCGCAGGCATAGGGATCGCCATAGGAGCAGCGCTGCGAGGCATAGTTCAGCTGCGTCTCGCTCGGCGTCGGCCCGCAGGCCGCCAGGGCGACCAGAAGTCCAACGATACCAACCCGCGAGATGCGAGATCCCAACGAACCGGCAACCATATTCATCTCCAGCCGACCAGACTTCGTTCGATCGGCACGCCGTTTTCCAATTGAGGCAATTCCATGGCAACTTCACGGCGAACCCTGGAACTACCCGCAGGGCGGCGGCATGACTTCACGAATCCGGCGCCCCTTCCGCAGCAATACACGGACGAGGCCGATCACTCCGTCGCTCGACTTGGCAAGGCGGCAAAAAGAATCCGGGACGATTGAGCGCAGCCGGCGTCAGAGGATGGCGCCGGCCACCTGCCGCTCGACGAAATCGGCGAAGGCCCGGGCCTTGGCGCTGGCCTGCCTGCCGGTGGGGAATACCGCCCACAGCCCGACCGGCGGCAGCTGCCAGTCCTCGAGGACGGAGACGACCGCGCCGGACGCCAGCTCCGCCCCGAACATCCATTCCGAGGCGATGGCCAGGCCCAGCCCGGCCAGCACGCTTTCCCGCACCCCCTCGGCGGCGCTGATGCGCAGGCGCCCGCCGACGACGAGGGGGACCTGGGCATCGCCCCGGCGGAAGGTCCAGGCGGCGCCACTGCTGCCGCCGCGCGGCTCGTGAATCACGACCTGGTGCGACAGCAGGTCGACCGGCACCCGCGGCACGCCCTGCGCCGCGACATAGCCGGGCGTGCCCAGCACCAGCCGGCGGCACTCCCCGATTTTGCGTGCGGCCAAGCCCGAATCCGGCAGCTGGCCCATGCGCAGCGCCACGTCGATGCCCTCCTCGATCAGGTCGATCGGGCGGTCGTCCAGCACGATGTCGATGTCCAGCGCCGGATGGGCCGCCAGGAAGGCGCCGAGGCGCGGAACGACCATCAGCCGGGTGAAGGTCACCGGCGCGCCGACGCGCAGCCGGCCCGACAGCGCCGCCGCCGCACCGCGGGCCGCATGCTCGGCCTCCTCCACCTCCTGCAGCGACCGCTTGGCGCGTTCGTAGAAGCTGCGCCCCGCCTCGGTCGGGGTCAGGCCGCGGGTCGAACGCAGCAGCAGCCGCACGCCCAGCCGCGCCTCCAACTGGGCGATGATCTTGGAGATGGCGGGCTGGCCGACCCGCATCTGCCTGGCGGCGCCGGAGAAGGAGCCGGCGTCGACGACGCGGATGAAGGCCTCCATCGCGGCCAGACGGTCCATGTTCGGCTCCGGCATTCATTCCAGGATGGAATGAATCATATCGCGACCACGCGGCTATCTCCAGCAGTCGGGAATAGATGATCTTCGGGCGTCCCATCCATCCACCGCCCCGTCACCCGCGGCGCGGACCTTCCCAGGAGGACGCGATGTCCCTGCAAGCCAAGCTCGACGCGTTCAAGGCGGATTTCGAGACCGGCAAGCCGCCCTACAACGTGCCCCCGTCGGTGATCGAGACCATGCACCGCGCCACGGCGGAGCTGGTCGCCTCCGGTGCCGCCGACCGCGCCCTGAAGGCCGGCGACAAGGCCCCGTCCTTCGCGCTGAAGGACTCCGACGGCAGCGTGGTGAACTCGGTGGCGCTGCTGGCCCGGGGGCCGCTGATCATCAGCTTCTACCGCGGCGTCTGGTGCCCCTACTGCAACATGGAGCTGCAGGCGCTGGAGGCGGCCCGCCCGGAGTTCGAGCGGCTGGGCGCCGCGCTGGTCGCGATCTCGCCGCAGACCGCACCGAACAGCCGCAAATCGGCGCGCCAGAACGGGCTGAGCTTCCCGATCCTGTCCGATCCCAAGGGCGAGGTCGCCGCCGCCTTCGGCCTGCGCTTCCGCCTGCCGGACTATCTGGTCGAGCTGTACAGGAACCTGAAGAACGACCTGCCGACCTTCAACGACGACCCGAGCTGGACCCTGCCGATGCCGGGCCGCTACCTGATCGGCCAGGACGGCACGATCCTCACTGCCGACGTCAACCCCGACTACACCATCCGGCCCGAGCCCGAGGCGCTGCTGCCGGCCTTGCGCCTGGCCGCCTCCCGCAGCGCGGCCTGAGGGCGGAGATGGTCATGACCCAGCCCGAGCAATTCGATATCCTGATCCTGGGCAGCGGCCAGGGCGGCAAGCTGCTGGCCTGGCACCTGGCCCGGTCCGGCCGGCGCGTCGCGGTGGTGGAGCGCCGCTGGGTCGGCGGCTCCTGCCCCGCCGTCGCCTGCCTGCCGAGCAAGAACGAGCTGTGGAGCGCGAAGGTGGCGCATCTGGCCGGTGCGGCCGGACACTTCGGCACGGTCACCGGTCCGGTGGCGGTCGACATGGCCAAGGTGCGGCAGCGCAAGCGCGACATGGTCGAGCGCGAGGCCGCCTTCCACCTCAAGGCCTATCGCGACAGCGGCGCCGAGCTGATCATGGGCAGCGGCCGCTTCACCGCACCGAAGACGATCGAGGTGGCGCTGAACGACGGCGGCACCCGGCTGCTGGCCGGCGGCCAGATCTTCATCAATGTCGGGTCGCATGCGGCGATCCCGGATGTCCCCGGCCTCGCCGAAGCCCGGCCGATGACGCATATCGAGGTGCTGGAGCTGGACACGCTGCCGGCGCATCTGATCGTGCTGGGCGGCGGCTATGTCGGAGTCGAGATGGCCCAGGCCTATCGCCGCTTCGGCAGCCGGGTCACGGTGATCGAGCCCGGGCCGCAGCTGCTGGGCCGCGAGGACCCGGACGTCTCGGCCGAGATGCGGCGGATCCTGGAGGGCGAGGGCATCGACGTCCTGCTGGGCGCCCAGCCCATCGCCGCGCAGGGCCGGTCAGGCCAGGCGGTCGGCATCACCCTGCGCACGGCGTCGGGCGAGCGGCGTGTCGAGGGCAGCGACCTGCTGGTGGCGACCGGCCGCATCCCCAACACCGCCGGCATCGGGCTGGAGCTGGCGGGGGTCGAGCTGGACGGCCGCGGCTTCATCCGCGTCAACGACCGGCTTGAGACCACGGCGCCGGGGGTCTGGGCACTGGGCGAAGGCGCCGGCAGCCCGCAATTCACCCATGTCTCGGTCGACGATTTCCGGATCATCCGCGACAACCTGGCCGGCGGGAACCGCAGCACGACGGACCGGCTGATCCCCTATGTCGTGTTCACCGATCCGCCGCTGGCCCGGGTGGGCCTGAGCGAAAGCGAGGTGAAGCGCCAGGGCATTTCGGCCCGGGTGGCGCGGCTGCCGATGGCCGCGGTGCTGCGCACCGAGGCGACCGACGAGACCCAGGGCTTCCTGAAGGCGCTGGTCGACGATGACGACCGCATCCTGGGCTTCACCATGATCGGCGCCGAGGCCGGGGAGGTGATGGCCGCGGTGCAGACGGCGATGCTGGCCGGCCTGCCCTTCCCGAAGCTGCGCGACGCCGTGATCGCCCACCTGACCTTCGCTGAGGGGCTGGGGCCGCTGTTCGGCAACGTCCCGGCGCGCTGATCCCTGCAAATGGCGACGGCCGGCGCACCCTCGGGCGCGCCGGCCGTTCTCGTCGCCTGGTGCCGGCTACAGCGCCCGGCGCGGGGCCAAACGCAGCCGGGCCATGGCCGGGGCCGGCAT
>NZ_JANX01000347.1 GCF_000767795.1 Inquilinus limosus MP06
GGTGTCGATGACGGGAGCCGGCGGGCCGGGACGATCGCCCAACATCGATCCCAGCGGCGCCAAACCCCTCCCCTTCCCCCCTCCCGCAAGGGGAGGGGGAGAGTGGAAGGCAGAGGCGGATCTGAATGGCGGGGCAGCAGGCCCTACTTGCAGCTGCAGGCCGCGCCCTGGCTGCCGAAGTTCTTGGCCACGAAGCTCTGGGCGTCCGAGAGATAGTCGAAGGCGCCGAACTGGCAGACATTGCTGCCGCGGGCGGTCTTCTCCTGCTCCAGGGTGCGCATCTCGATCTCGATGCGGTTGTCGGCGCAGAACACGCCGTACTCGCCGGCGGCCCAGGCCGGCCCGGCCACCGCGATCAGGCCCGCCAGGCCGAAAAACACGCGACGCACGATGGTCCTCCCCCGGTTCGTTCCGCCGATCCTAGCACGGCGCCGGGGAAGGGCCCGCGCCGGCCAGAAGGCCGGCGCGGGGTGCTCTCGATCAGGCCAGGCCGGTGTCGCCCATGGCGGGGTCGGACACGCTCGGCAGCCCGTCCTCCATGCGCCCGGCGAAGCGCCGGGTGAACAGCGAGTCGCCCTCGATCCGCGCGGTGAAGTCGTACCACTTGCCCGACAGCAGCAGCGGCAGATAGGCGGTCGACTGGCCGTGCGGCAGCACCAGCTGGCGCCAGGGGAAGTTGAACAGGCTGTAGGCGTTGGCCTTCAGCGTGAACACGCAAGGGCTGCTGCCCCGGTTGATCAGCCGCACGATCAGGCCGCAGGCGCGCTTGTCGTAGCTGACGACGATCTCCGGCTCGGCCTTGCGGCCGCCACTGGCAACGGTGCCGGTGAAGTGCCGGTGGAAGCCGTTCGGCCCCAGCACCCACAGGTCGTACTTGCCGTAGTCGGGGGACGTGGTCCACTCGCCGTCCAGCGACTTGCCGGCTTCGACCGAATAGCGCCGCGGCACCCGGTCGAGATGCAGCCGGTCATAGACGTGGAACACTGCGCCCGCCTTGCCGGTGTTGAGGAAGCTCAGCTTCACCCGGTTGTCGTCGGCCTCGCCGTTGACGGCCAGCTCATAGGGCAGGGCGCGCGACGGGCGGATGCCCCGCTCCTGGCGCGGCGCCGCCTGGCTGGCCTCGGCCGGCAGCGGGACCTGCGGCAGCGTCTCCTGCTGCGCCCGCACGGCGTCGGCCTGCGCCTTGGTCTGGCTCGGCAGGCGCGGCGGCCGCTCGTTGTTCGGGTTGACGAAGTTGAAGGCCGAGGTCAGGTCGCCGCAGATCGCGCGGCGATAGGGCGGGATGTTCGGCTCCTGCACCCCGAAGCGGGTCTCCAGGAAGCGCAGCACCGAGGTGTGGTCGAACACCTCCGAATTGACCCAGCCGCCGCGGCTCCAGGGCGAGACGATGTAGCAGGGGACGCGCGGGCCGGGGCCGAAGACGCGGCCGTCCGGCTTCGGCTGGCCGGTGGTGCCTGGCGGCACCGGGTAGTTGAAGCGCTCGAAGGCGGTCGCCTGGTCCGACAGGGTCGACGCGCCGGCCGGGCTGCCGTCCGGGTTCAGCGAATGCACCGCCGGCGACGGCACATGGTCGAAGAAGCCGTCATTCTCGTCGAAATTGACGATCAGGACGGTGCGGCTCCACAGGTCCGGGTCGGCGATCAGCGCCGACAGCACCTCCTGGACGTACCAGGCGCCCTGGATCGGGCTGGACGGGCCGGGATGCTCGGAATAGGTCGCCGGCGCGACGATCCAGGAGATCTGCGGCAGCTTGCGGGCCTGGATGTCGGCGCGGAACTCGACCAGCCGGTTGCTGGCCGGGGTGGTCAGGGCGCTCTGCGGCATGGTGTTGCCGATGCCCTTGTACAGCGGCTGGGCCTGGTCGATCGCCGGCGTCCAGGGCACGTAGGGGCTGCCGTTCGGGCCGTTGCCCGCGGCCTCGCTGGCGCGACGGTACTGCTTGAAGCCGACCAGCGGGTTGTCGCCGAAATTCTCCGGGATGTTCTGGTAGACCTTCCAGGAGATGCCGGCCTTCTGCAGCCGCTCCGGATAGGTCGTCCAGGTGTAGCCCTGGCTGGACGGGCCGAAATCGTCCCACTCGTTGACCACCGCGGCGACGCCGGCCCCGGTGGCGCCGTTGGTGCCGGTCCAGTGGTACAGCCGGTTCGGGTTGGTGCCGCCGTTCAGCGAGCAGTGATAGGCGTCGCAGATGGTGAAGGCGTTGGCCAGGGCGAACTGGAACGGAACCTCCGTCTCCGTGTAGTAGCCCATCGACTGGTTCTGCTTGAACAGCGGCCACTGGTTCATCCGGCCGTCGGCCCAGGCCGCCTGCATGTCGTTCCAGCTGTGCGGCGTGCCGTTGACGCGCTGGGCGTTGCCCTTCTTCGAATCCAGGTGATACGGCATCACCACCCGGTTGCCGTTCCACTGCTGGAACACGGTGCGGCCGTTCGCCAGCGGGATGGTGAAGCGGTCGCCGAAGCCGCGGACGCCGGGGAAGGTCCCGAAGTAGTTGTCGAAGGACCGGTTCTCCTGCATCAGGATCACCACATGCTCGACATCCTTGATCGAGCGGGTGGCGTTGTGCGCCGGGATCGCCAGCGCGTCGCGGATCACCGGCGGGAACATCGACAGCGCGGCGGCTCCGCCGGCGGCGGCTCCCGCCATCTTCAGGAAGTCGCGTCTGCTTTCAGACGTCATCGTCGTCTCTCCCGGAGGGAAGGGGCAAGGGGCGGCGGTGATCGCCGGGCCTGGACAAGGGACAACGCCGCCCTTCGCCGCGGTCCCAGGGATCGCGACGTCGGTAATGCGCCGTTTCAAATGTGGCGGGACCGTAGCCAAGGTTTGTTGCAGGCAGATGTCGCTTCGCCAGGTTTTCTTAAGAATGTTGTGGACGATTCCTCTAGCCGAAGTCGGCAGCGGCGCCTTCGGAAGCTTCTCGAATCTGATTTCGTGCCAAACAAAGTGATATTGAGAATGATTTGCAAAATATTGTTGACGTCCCGGCGCCGCTGCGGATAACTCACAGCCGGATCGCGCGGGCCGCAGACAGCCGGCTGCCGCGCCGCAGTCCCGGTTCAGCCAGGTCGGATCGCCCCCAGCCGCCGGAAACAATCTCGCGGAATGGGGGTCGTGCATGGTCGGTCGGTATCGCGGCGCGTTGCGCCTGGGCGTGGCGTTGGGCGCCCTGAGTCTGGGCGGCGGGTTCGCTCTCGCGCAGTCGACGCCGGAGACAGCGGCTCCGACGGCGCCGGCCCCGGCCGGCACGACGCTGCAGCTGGCGCCGATCGCGGTCACCGGCGCCAAGGTCGAGGACCAGCCGGCCTGGACCGACAGCACCGACCGGCAGGAGCTGGACCAGCGCTTCGTGCGCAGCTGGACCGATCTCGGCCGCCGCGTCGACGCCGGGATCAACTTCAACCGCCAGAACGACAGCATCAACATCCGCGGCCTGGACGGCGACCGGGTGCTGACCATGATCGACGGCATCCGGCTGCCCTATCTCGACGACGGCGCCCGCAACGTCCGCGGCGGGCTGCGCAGCTTCGACTTCGACACCCTGTCCAGGATCGACGTCGTCCGCGGCGCCGATTCCAGCCGCTACGGCTCGGGCGCGCTGGGCGGCGTGCTGGCACTGCGCACCTTCGACCCGGAGGACCTGATCGCCGACGGGCGGGATTTCGGCGGCATCGCCAAGTTCGGGTACCAGGGCGACGACGACAGCGTCGGCGGCACCGCCGCGGTGGCCGGCCGCATCGCCACCGACACCACCCTGATGCTGCAGGGCGGCTTCCGCATCGGACACGAGCTCGACAACCGCGGCAACATCGGCGGCTTCGGCGCCGACCGCACCAGGCCGAACCCGGACGACTATGACCAGCAGAGCCTCCTGGTGAAGCTGGCGCATCGGTTTGAGGGCGGCCACCGCCTGTCCTTCACCGGCGAGTATTTCCGCCGCCAGGACAATCTCGACATCCGCACCGACCAGGGGCCGGGCCAGAGCTACCTGATCGGCCATGACGACGGGCTGGAGCGCAGCGAGCGCAAGCGGGCCTCGATCGACTACGACTACACCGCGCCGAAATCGGGCGGCTTCCTCGACCGGGCGCATCTGACGGCGTACTGGCTGCAGACCGAGCGCGTCGACGGCAATGACGGGCTGCGCGGCGTCGATTCCCGCGCCGGCATCATCAAGGGCGACCCGTTCCAGTACGGCTATCCCAGCGGCCGCTACAGCCGGAAGAACCGGATCGAGCAGACGCTGTGGGGCGTGAACGGCGAGGCCGAGAGGACGGTCGACCTGGCGGGGCTGGCGAACCGCCTGACCGTGGGCGGCGAGTATTACCACATCGGGGTGGAGCAATATTCCGGCGGCTTCGACAACTGTCCGACCACGCCGACGACCCGGCCGGCGATCTTCGGGCCGCGGCTGTGCGGCTTCCTGCACAGCAACCAGGCCGACATGCCGGAGGTGCGCGGCAACACCGTCGGCCTCTACGCCGAGGACGAGATCGCGATGCTGGACGGCCGGGTGAAGCTGACTCCCGGCCTGCGCTTCGACTGGTACGAGCTGAACCCGCACGAGACGGCGGCGTATCGCGACAACCCGAACGTGTCGGGCCTGCCGTCCTCCTCCTCCGACAGCGCGCTGTCGCCGAAGGTGGCGGTGTCCTGGCAGGCGCTGGACGAGGTCACCTTCTATGCCCAGTGGGCCAAGGGCTTCAAGGCGCCGACCGCCACCCAGCTCTACCTGAACTATGGCGGCCCCGGCACCTATCTCAGCCTCGGCAACCCGGACCTGAAGCCGGAGACCAGCAGCGGCTACGAGATCGGGGCGCGGCTGGGCGATGACGACCTGGGCGGCTCGATCACCTGGTTCGACAACTGGTACCGCAACTTCATCGACAGCGTCAGCGTCGACCCCGCCAGCGTCGGCGTGCCGTCCGGCAGCTACCCGCTCGGCGTCACCTCCTATGAGAACCGGGCGCGGGTGCGGATCTACGGCATCGAGGCGGCGGCGCATTGGCGCTTCGGCGACGGCTGGCGCAGCTGGGCCTCGCTGGCCTGGGCGGTGGGCCGCGACGAGGGGGCGGAGGTCTATCTGAACTCGGTGCCGCCGCTGCGGGCCATCGTCGGCCTCGGCTACGATTCGACCAGCTGGGGTGCCGACGCCTCGCTGACCATGGCGACCAGGCGCGACAAGGTCGAGGAGGAGACCCAGTTCAAGGCGCCGGGCTACGCCATCGTCGACCTGACCGGCTGGTGGGAGCCGGAGCGGCTGAACGGCGTGCGCATCCAGGCGGGCGTGTTCAACCTGTTCGACCGGAAATACTACGACGCGCTCAACATCCCCGACAGCCCGACCCAGCCGCTGCGCTACTACACCGAGCCGGGCCGCAGCGTGCGGCTGAACCTGACCTACCGGTTCTGAGGGGCACGGGACGGCGGCACGGTCGCCGTCTCGGTCCGGCCGGAGGGCATGCCGCCGGATCAGGGGCGCGTCCCGGAATGCGCGACCGGACGCCGCCGGCATGATGGCTCAGGATAGCCCCCGCTCTGACCGCAATGCTCTTTGCGGTCGATCACCGGCCCTCCTGGCTGCCCGGAAGCGGACATTTCCGGCGATCCAATCTTGCCCGAAAGCGGACACGGCACAGGGAAGGATCGGGTCGTCATCGATCCCGTTCCGGCGGCCAGCGCGCGAGTGTCAGGGGAAGACTACCCCGCGGCGGCTTTGAGCCCGATCCGTCCGGTCAGATCGGCCGAGATGGGCGGAAAGTGGAAATTGATGATATTGAGATGATCCATTTTCTGGAGCAGAACAGTGAAGATTGCCAATTTCAGGATTTCCACGACCGCGCTATTCGCACTGGCGAGCATTCTGGCAGCAGGTTGCCAGAGCTTGCCCGAAATAACCGAGCGAGACAAAGCCGTTGAAGTTGCTAGGCGATATGTTGCGCAAAGAATGACCAAATTTGGTTATGACATAACCTCGAAGAGCGCAAATATTATAGATGATGGTGACAATTGGGTAGTTGAGTTTTATCCGCGAATTCCTGTTGATGGCCGTGCTGGCGTTGTCGCTCAAGTTTCTCCGGCGGTGCTCGTTCGGAAGCGTGATTTGGAAGTTCTAGATTTCAGGATCGATCAGTAACCTCGACCAAAGCCCACGATTTGACACTGGTTGTCAACTCCGTTCAGCGTAAGCTGGATGGGTTAATGTGGCGAAACGCTTCCACAAAAGGTCAATTTGGCCCTCACGGTGCCCGACCGGAAAGGGTCGAATCCGGCTATGTCCGCTCTCGGGAGCCCGGCGCGATGGCCGCATATCACCCTTTCCGGACCAAGGGCATTTCTGCCAAACCATCCGCCCCGTCATGCCAAAGCGCCCGCCCGGCTGCAGCCGGCCCTTGGGGACGATCGGCGAGCGGAGGCGTCCGCGACGATCCGGAAGCTGGGGATCGCAGTTAACGCAATGTTCATTGCGCAGCCGGTTCATTTCGTTCATGATATGTTCTATGAACAACGCATGCTCCGTTTCCACCCCGCAGCCGACCGGCCCGGCCCTCGATCCGGCCGAGGCGGCGCGCGCCGGGCGCATGCTCGACCGGCTGGCCGAGATGGCGATGGAGCAGGCGGAGGCGACGCACAAGGCCCTGCTGGCCGCGGTCGCCGCCGGCGAGGCGACCCAGGCCAAGGAGTTC
>NZ_JANX01000348.1 GCF_000767795.1 Inquilinus limosus MP06
GCGTGGTTCCGGGCGTGACCCTGCGCCTGGTGCAGCCGAACATCTCCCAGACCGACAAATGGTCCGGCGACAAGCGGATCGAGAACTTCAACAAGCAGCTGGCGATGTCGGCCGCGCCCGGAATCGACCGCATCAGCGCGGTGATCTGGTCCGAGACGGCGGTGCCCTTCACCCTGTCCTGGGAGCCCGAGGCGCAGAAGGCGCTGGGCGCGATCCTGCCGCCCGGCGCCCTGGCCCTGGTCGGCGCCACCCGGGCCACGCCCTACGGCACCGAGCCGCTGCAGGCCTGGAACAGCATCTACGCGGTCGACCGCGCCGGAACCGTCCTGGCCACCTATGACAAGGCGCATCTGGTGCCGTTCGGCGAGTATGTGCCGCTGCGCGAGCTGCTGGCGCCCCTCGGCATCGAGAAGATCACCGCCGGGTCGGTCGACTTCTCGCCCGGCCCCGGGCCGCGCACCATCGACCTGCCCGGTCTGCCGCCGGTCAGCCCGCAGATCTGCTACGAGGCGATCTTCCCCGGCGCCGTACTCGACCCCTCGGCGCCGCGGCCGGGCTGGATGCTGAACGTCACCAATGACGGCTGGTACGGCCAGACCAGCGGGCCGCACCAGCATTTCGCCATCGCCCGCACCCGCGCGGTGGAGGAAGGGCTGCCGCTGGTGCGCGCCGCCAACACCGGCATCAGCGGCGTGGTCGACGGCTATGGCCGGGTCACGGGCGAGATCGCCCTGGGCCAGGCCGGCATCCTCGACGCCGCCCTGCCCGCGGCGCTGCCCGAGACACCCTATGCCCGCTGGGGCGATGCCGGCTTCTGGCTGCTGCTGGCCCTGGGCCTGCTGTTCGGATGGATCGGCCGCCCGGCGCGCCGGACCTTGCGCCCGCCCGCCGCCGGACTGCCTTGAAGTTGCCCGGGTTGGCGCATTAGGATGCGCGCCTTGTGAAATGATCGCACCCATCCCCTTGCGAATTGCTGCGGAGTAGTGTGTGGCCGCACTCGATGCCCCGAAACGGCCCCGCGGTCGTCCTCGGAATGACGAACCCAGCCCGCTCGACGTGCATATCGGCGGCCGTATCCGGTTGCGGCGGACCCTTCTCGGCTACAGCCAGGCCAAGCTGGCGACGGCGATCGGCCTGACCTTCCAGCAGATCCAGAAATACGAGCATGGCTCGAACCGCATCGGCGCCAGCCGCCTGCACCAGTTGAGCCGGGTGCTGGAGGTTCCGGTCGATTTCTTCTTCGAGGACGCACCGCCGGCCGACGGCCTGCCCGCGGCCGGCTTGGCCGAGGAGGCCGAGCCCTACGATTCCGGCCCGGACCCGATGCAGCGGCGCGAGACGCTGGAGCTGATCCGCGCCTATTACCGGGTCGAGGACCAGGCGACCCGGCGGCGCGTGCTGGACCTGCTCAAAGCCATGTCGGGGGCCCGCAGCGACGAGAGCGGCAACGACGAGGGCTGATCCCGAATCAGGTGTACTTGACCGCGCCTGCAGCCCCTGCCAAAAGTCGCGGTCGCCGCCGCACGATTTTTCACACCCATCCTTCATCGCAGCCAGGGGTTCGACGTGGCCAAAGGCAACTACATCTTCACCAGCGAATCGGTCTCGGAAGGACACCCCGACAAGGTTTGCGACCGGATTTCGGATTCCATCGTCGATCTCTATCTCGGCGCCGATCCCCAGGCCCGCGTGGCCGTCGAGACCCTGGCCACCACCAACCGGGTGGTGATCGCCGGTGAGGTTCGCGGCCCGGCCTCGATCACCCCGGACCTGCTGGAGAACGCCGCCCGCCAGGCGATCCGCGACATCGGCTACGAGCAGGACGGCTTCCACTGGAAGAACGCCCAGGTCGACGTGCTGGTGCACCAGCAGTCGGCCGATATCGCCGTCGGCGTCGACGCCGCCGGCAACAAGGACGAGGGCGCGGGCGACCAGGGCATCATGTTCGGCTACGCCTGCCGCGAGACCGAGGCGCTGATGCCGGCGCCGATCCAGTTCTCGCACCAGATCCTGAAGAGCCTGGCCGACGCCCGTCATTCCGGCAAGGCGCCGCAGTTCGGCCCCGACGCCAAGGCGCAGGTGTCGCTGCGCTACGAGAACGGCAAGCCGGTGGCCGCCACCTCGGTCGTGGTCTCGACCCAGCATGCCGACGGCCTGGACCAGGCCGAGGTGCGCGAGATCGTGCGCCCCTATGTGCTGTCGGTCCTGCCCGAGGGCTGGATGTGCGACGAGCCGCATTTCTACGTCAACCCGACCGGCCGCTTCGTCATCGGCGGCCCGGACGGCGATGCCGGCCTGACCGGCCGCAAGATCATCGTCGACACCTATGGCGGCGCGGCCCCGCATGGCGGCGGCGCCTTCTCGGGCAAGGATCCGACCAAGGTCGACCGCTCGGCCGCCTATGCCGCGCGCTACCTGGCCAAGAACGTCGTCGCCGCCGACCTGGCCGACCGCTGCGTCATCCAGCTCAGCTACGCCATCGGCGTGGCCCACCCGCTGTCGGTCTATATCGACACCCAGGGCACCGGCCGGGTCGACGAGGACAAGCTGTCCGACGTGCTGCAGCAGCTGGTCAACCTCAGCCCGCGCGGCATCCGCACCCATCTCGGCCTGAACCGGCCGATCTACGCCCGCACCTCCTCCTACGGCCATTTCGGCCGGACGCCGGAGGCGGATGGCGGCTTCTCCTGGGAGCGGACCGACCTGGTGGACGACCTGCGGTCCGCCTTCTGATCCGATGACCGAGACCGACGGCGGCGCCGAGAAGCGCCGCCATTTCCACGGCCGGCGCCATGGGCGAAAGCTCCGCGCCGGCCGCGCTGCTTTGATCGAGACCCTGCTGCCGCGGCTGACGGTGGCGCTGCCCGAGCACGGCGGCGCACTGGACCCGGCCGCCCTGTTCCCGCGCCCGCCGCGCGAGCTGTGGGTCGAGATCGGCTTCGGCGCCGGCGAGCACCTGGCCTGGCAGGCGGCACATCACCCGGATGTCGGCTTCATCGGCTGCGAGCCCTTCATCAACGGCATGTCGACGTTGCTGGCGATGGTGGAGCGCGACGGGCTGGATATGGTCCGGCTGTGGCCCGACGACGCCCGGCCGCTCTTGGACCGGCTGCCGGAGGGCTCGGTCGGCCGTCTCTTCCTGCTGTTCGCCGACCCCTGGCCGAAGCTGCGCCACCACAACCGCCGCTTCATCCAGGACGACACGGTGGCCGATCTCGCCCGCCTGCTGAAGGACGGCGGCGAGCTGCGCATCGCCACCGATGACGCGCCGCTCTTGGACTGGTCGCTGCAGCGCGTCCGCCGCAACCCGGCCTTCGCCTGGACCGCCGAGGGACCGTCCGACTGGCGCGAGCGGCCCGCCGACTGGCCGCCGACCCGCTATGAGGAGAAGGCGCTGCACGGCCGGCCCTACTATCTGCGCTTCCGCCGCCGGCCGCGGGGATAAGGCCCTTTCGCCCTGCCATGTGGCTCGGACAATGCCTCTCCCGGCGAATCGGGTTGCGAATTGCTGGCGGATCGCTATATATCACCCCAGTTACCCATAGCGTTCGACTTGACTATGGTTCGGTTGAACGATTGAGAGGGTGGGCTGCGGCCCGCCTTTTTTCGTTGTGGTGACGGCTTTCCAAGGCTCTGGACGCGGGGAATGCCGGAGAGGATGACGCAAGTGGATCAGGTGCGCGCAATCGTGGCGCCGTCGCTCGAGGCGATGGGCTATGAGGTCGTGCGCGTCCTCATGACCGGCGGCGAGCACCGGCCGCAGCTGCAGATCATGGCCGAGCGGATCGACCGCCGCGGCATGACCGTGGATGACTGCGCCGAGATCAGCCGCGCGGTGTCGGCGATCCTCGATGTCGAGGATCCGATCCCGACGGCGTACACGCTCGAGGTCTCCTCCCCCGGCATCGACCGCCCGCTGACCCGGCTCGACGATTACGAGCGCTTCCTCGGCCACGAGGCGCGGCTCGAGACGCGGGTTCCGGTCGACGGCCGCAAGCGCTTCCGCGGGATCCTGGCCGGCCTTGAGGGCGAGGCGGTGCTGCTGCGCTCGGAGGAGATCGGGGAGGAGCCCGTGCGGCTGCCCTTCGCCGAGATCCAGCGGGCCAAGCTGATCCTGACCGACGCCCTGATCGACGCCGCCGCCGCAGAGGTCGAGCAGGCCGAGGCCGCGGCCGCCGCCCAGCCCGACAACCCCCTGGCCGACGCCCAGGACGCATAGGAACGCCCAAGGCATGGAACTTCTGCACGTTGCCGATGTCGTGGCCCGCGAGAAGAGCATCGATCGCGACGAGGTGCTGACCGCGATGGAGCAGGCCATCCAGAAGGCCGGCCGCTCCAAATACGGCCACGAGCATGACATCCGCGCCCATATCAACCGCAAGTCGGGCGATATCGAGCTGCGCCGCTACCGCCAGATCGTCGAGACGGTCGAGGACGAGGCCACGCAGCTGGACGCCAAGGACGCAGCCAAGCGCTGGCCGCATATGAAGGTCGGCGAGTTCGTCATCGACGACCTGCCGCCGATCGATTTCGGCCGCATCGCCGCCCAGACGGCCAAGCAGGTGATCGTGCAGAAGGTGCGCGAGGCCGAGCGCCACCGTCAATTCGAGGAGTACAAGGACCGCGTCGACGAGATCGTCAACGGCTCGGTCAAGCGCGTCGAATACGGCAACGTCACCGTCGACCTGGGCCGGGCCGAGGGCGTCATCCGCCGCGACGAGCTGCTGCCGCGCGAGCATTTCAAGGTCGGCGACCGCGTCCGCGCCTTCATCTACGACGTGCGCGAGGAGCCGCGCGGGCCGCAGATCTTCCTGTCGCGCACCCACGGGCAGTTCATGGCGAAGCTGTTCGCCATGGAGGTGCCGGAGATCTATGACGGCATCATCGAGATCAAGTCGGTGGCCCGCGACCCGGGCAGCCGCGCCAAGATCGCGGTGATCTCCAAGGACAGCTCGATCGACCCGGTCGGCGCCTGCGTCGGCATGCGCGGCAGCCGCGTCCAGGCCGTGGTCGGCGAGCTGCAGGGCGAGAAGATCGACATCATCCCCTGGTCCTCGGACGCCGCCACCTTCGTGGTCAACGCCCTGGCCCCGGCCGAGGTGGCCAAGGTGGTGCTGGACGACACCCAGAACCGGATCGAGGTGGTGGTGCCGGACGACCAGCTGTCGCTGGCGATCGGCCGCCGCGGCCAGAATGTCCGCCTCGCCTCGATGCTGACCGGCTGGGACATCGACATCCTGACCGAGGCCGAGGAGAGCGAGCGCCGCCAGGAAGAGACCAAGCAGCGCAGCGAATTGTTCATGGAGGCCCTGGACGTCGACGACGTCATCGCCCATCTCCTGGTGGCCGAAGGCTTCCGCCAGGTCGAGGAGATCGCCTACACGCCGCTCGAGGAGCTGGCGGAGATCGAGGGCTTCGACGAGGGCGTGGCCGGCGAGCTGCAGGAGCGCGCGCTGCGCTGGCTCGAGGAGCGCGACCGGCAGCTGACCGAGCGGTATAAGGAGCTCGGTGTGGCCGACGACCTGGCGGCGCTGGAGGCCCTGACCCCGGCGATCCTGGTCAAGCTCGGCGAGAACGGGGTCAAGACCCTGGACGACCTGGCGGATCTGGCCGGCGATGAGCTGGTCGAGATCCTCGGTGAGAAGACGATCTCGCTCGACGATGCCAACGCCCTGATCATGCAGGCGCGGGCGCATTGGTTCGAGGAGGAGGAGAAGGCCTGAGCGACGCGACTGCCCATTCCCCCGAGGATGTAGACCTGCCCGAGGCCGCAGGGCCCGAGCGGCGCTGCATCGCGACCGGCACCGTGCGGCCGAAGGCGGAGCTGATTCGCTTCGTCGTCGGCCCCGACGGGCAGGTCGTGCCCGACCTGGCGGAACGGCTGCCGGGCCGCGGCCTGTGGGTGAGCGCCGAGCGCGAGGCCTTGCTTCGGGCCCAGGCCAAGGGCCTGTTCGCCAAGGCGGCCCGCCAGTCGGTCCGCGCCCCGGACGACCTGCTCGATCGGGTCGAGGCACTTTTGCATCGGAGCTGCATCGATCTCATCGGAATGGCACGCCGGGCGGGACAGGCGGTGGCCGGATATGAGAAAGTGCATGCGTGGCTGGCCGAGGGCCGCGCCGCGGTGCTGCTGGCGGCATCGGATGGTGCGGCGGATGGGCGGGCCAAGCTGGCAGCCCTGGCCGCCGCGGTCCGGCCGGCACCGGCCCTCGTGGAGATCTTCTCCGCCGACGCGCTCGGGATGGCCTTTGCCCGGGACCGCATGGTACACGCTGCGATCGCTCGCGGCGGGCTGGCGGAACGGCTGGTCGCGGAAGCGGCACGGCTGGACGGAATTCGTGGTCGAGCCGACCGGGTCGGACCGGCTGGACGTGGTGTGGTCGACGGGGCATCGGGTGCCGCGCCGGCCTTCTCTGTGCAGGGATAGCGGCGGATCACGCTGGACGATATGACGGATAGCAAGGAACAGGATCGCAAGACGCTGTCGCTGGGCAGTGCGAAGCCCAAGCTCACCCTCGGTGGGAAGCCGGCCGATGCGTCGGGCCAGGTGCGCCAGCAGTTCAGCCACGGCCGGTCGAAGGCGGTGACCGTCGAGGTCAAGCGCCAGCGCGGCGGCACCAACACGGCCCTGGCCGATGGCGGCGCCGCGGCACGGCGGGCGGCCGAAGG
>NZ_JANX01000349.1 GCF_000767795.1 Inquilinus limosus MP06
ATCCCGCTTGACCGAATGTTCCTCCTATGTTCCTATCCTTCGCACGGAACATAAGAGGAACATCATGAGCGACTGGACCTTCATCCGCGAGACCGTGACCCTCACCCTGGTGTTCGGCGCCTGCTACGGCCTGGCGGTGTTCGGCTACGCCTGGGGGCTTTGAGAGGCCCTACCCGATCGCGGTCTGCTCCGGCGGCAGGGAGCGCGACTTGCCCTCGCCGTCGATCGCGACATAGGTGAAGGTGCCGTCGGTGACCTTGACCACGCTGTGGTCGGTGCGCCGCTGCACGAAGGTCTCGATCCGCACCTTCATCGAGCTGCGCCCGGTCGACACCAGCTCGGCATAGCAGGAGACGGTGTCGCCGATCCTGACCGGGGCCAGGAAGCTCATCGCCTCCACCGCCACCGTCGCCGTGCGGCCCCGCGCCCGCTCATGCGCCACCACGGCGCCGGCCAGGTCCATCTGCGACAGGAGCCAGCCGCCGAAGATGTCGCCGTTCGGGTTGGCGTCCTTCGGCATGGCGATGGTGCGGAGGGCCGGCATCCCGGAGGGCAGCAGCAGGGTGGTCACGGAAGAATCCTAGATTTGGTTACGCACAGGCCGGAAGTGTCTATATGATGGAGTCAGCCCGCAGTTCCACGAGAAGACCCCGATTCCGGATCATGGCAGATCTGTTCGAGCCCGGCAGCAACTCCAACGGCCGCTACACCGCCAGCGACATCGAGGTCCTGGAGGGGCTTGAGCCGGTGCGCCGCCGCCCCGGCATGTATATCGGCGGCACCGACGACCGCGCCCTGCACCATCTGGTGGCGGAGGTGCTGGACAATTCCATGGACGAGGCGGTGGCCGGCCACGCCAACACGATCGACCTGTGGCTCGATGCCGATGGCGTCGTCACCGTCCGCGACAACGGCCGCGGCATTCCGGTCGACGACCACCCGAAATACCCCGGCAAGTCGGCGCTGGAGGTGATCCTCACCACGCTGCATTCCGGCGGCAAGTTCTCGAACAAGATCTACGCCACCTCGGGCGGCCTGCACGGCGTCGGCCTGTCGGTGGTCAACGCCCTGTCGGACGACCTGCGGATCGAGGTGGCGCGCGACCGCCAGCTCTTCCTCCAGCGCTATTCCCGCGGCCTGCCGCAGGGCCCGCTGGAGCGCGGCGGCGCGGTGCAGAACCGGCGCGGAACCACCATCAGCTTCCATCCGGACCCGGAGATCTTCGGCGCCGATGCCCGGCTGCAGCCCGGCCGGCTGTACCGGCTGGCCCGGTCCAAGGCCTATCTGTTCCGCGGCGTCGAGATCCGCTGGCGCTGCGACCCGGCGCTGGTGGCCGGCGACGACCGCACCCCGGCCGAGGCGGTGCTGCATTTCCCGGGCGGCCTGTCCGACTACCTGAAGGCGGCGCTGAACGACCGGCCGATGCGCACCCCCACCGCCTTCGCCGGCACCGCCACCTTCCCCGATGGCGGCGGCCAGCTGGAATGGGCGGTGGCCTGGCCGGAGGACGACGACGAGGGCTTCGTCCACACCTATTGCAACACCATCCCGACGCCGCAGGGCGGCACCCATGAGCAGGGCCTGCGCAGCGGCCTGCTGCGCAGCCTGCGCGGCTTCGCCGAGATGGCCAACCACAAGCGCGCCGGCCAGATCATCGCTGACGACGTGATGTCCGGCGTCGCCGTGCTGCTGTCGATCTTCATCCCGAACCCGCAGTTCCAGAGCCAGACCAAGGACCGGCTGGCCTCGCCCGAGGCGGCGAAGCTGGTCGAAGGCGCGATCAAGGATCATTTCGACCACTGGCTGTCGGCCGACCCGAAATCGGCCGAGGGGCTGCTGGAGTTCCTGACCGAGCGGGCCGAGGAGCGGCTGCGCCGCAAGCAGGCGAAGGAGAACGGGCGCAAGACCCCGACCGCCCGCGTCCGCCTGCCCGGCAAGCTGGCCGATTGCAGCCGCAACGCGCCGGAAGGCACCGAGATCTTCCTGGTCGAGGGCGACAGCGCCGGCGGCTCGGCCAAGGCCGCCCGCAGCCGCGAGACCCAGGCGATCCTGCCGCTGCGCGGCAAGATCCTGAACGTGGCCAGCGCCTCGGCCGACAAGTTGGCCGGCAACCAGGAGATCGCCGACCTGACCCTGGCGCTGGGCTGCGGCACCCGCGGCCAGTACGCCAGCGACAAGCTGCGCTACGAGCGGGTCATCATCATGACCGACGCCGATGTCGACGGCGCCCATATCGCGTCGCTGCTGATGACCTTCTTCTACAAGGAGATGCGCGGCCTGATCGCCGACGGCCACCTGTTCCTGGCGCAGCCGCCGCTGTACCGGGTGCAGGCCGGCACCACCACCGTCTATTGCCGCGACGACGCCCACAAGGACGAGGTGCTGGCCAAGCAGTTCGCCGGCAAGAAGGTCGAGATCAGCCGCTTCAAGGGCCTGGGCGAGATGATGCCGGCCCAGCTGCGCGACACCACCATGGACCCGGCCAAGCGGTCGCTGCTGCGGGTCGAGCTGGCGGACGACCCGGAGGACGAGATCGACGGCCGCCGCACCGCCGACCTGGTGGAGCAGCTGATGGGCCGCAAGCCGGAGCTGCGGCTGCGCTTCATCCAGCAGAACGCCGACAAGGCCACCGAGCTGGATATCTGAATCCGACGGCCGCGAGCAGGCCGTGTTGCAGGAGGGCCCATTGCGAGGAGCGCGGCGACGAAGCAATCCAGGGGCCACGCCAAACGGCCCTGGATTGCTTCGCTGTGCTCGCAATGACGGTTCTCTTCCCGATATGACGGGCAGAGTCGTGCGGGACATCCGGCCGCAGCCTGTGACCCGGGGCACAAGTCGGGCCGAACGGTGAGCGTAGAACGGAAGCGCCGGCCGATTGGCGGCGCCCCGCGCCGCGCCTTATCATCGAGACTGGCCGCATCGAGAACGGACATGATCCACCAAGCGCTCCGCCTCCCGCCCCTCGCCGCCCTCGGCCTCGCCGTCCCGATCCTGGCCGGCTGCGCCAGCGACCGGGTGGTCGTCTCCGACATCAGCTCCCGCTACTCCCGGGTCGAGTTCTCGGCCGCCGCGGATGGCCGCGACCTGCGCACCGTGGTCCAGGGCAATCCCTTCGGCACGCCCGGCTTCGACCAGGCGGTGACCCGGATCATGAACCGCACCTATGTCGGGCCGAAGACCAACTTCACCACCACCCCCGGCCCCACGGCCAAGCGCGACTACTTCGTCTCCGTGGTGTTCAACCCGTCCCCGGACGTCGTGCCGTTCGCGTTGTGCAACAGCGCGCCGATCCCGACCGCACCGCCGAATCCCAACCGGATCACCGCCCGCGCCGCCTTCTGCATCACCGGCGGCGAGGCCACGGCCGTGACCGGCTATGTCGATAACGTCAAGGGGCCGGACGACCCGAATTTCGTCAGCATGATCCAACACATGATGCTGGCGATGTTCCCGTACTGATCACGGGCGGGCGCCGGCCCGACCGGCGCCCGCCCTCTGCGCGAGCTCTGAAGGGGGAAATGCCATGGTCCTGCTTCGATGCGCCCTCGCCGCCGCCGCGCTGCTGGCGCTGGCCGCCTGCTCCGGGCCGCGGATCATCCGCAGCGATCTGGGCATGATGTATTCGACCGGCGAGCTGTTCCGGGCCGCCGACGGCCGCGACCTGCGCACGGTGGTCCAGGGCAATCCCTTCGGCACGCCGGGCTTCGACCAGCAGGTGACCGACATCATGACCGGCACCTATGTCGGGCCGAGGACCCGCTTCACCACCACGCCCGGGCCGACCGAGAACCGCGACTACTTCGTCTCGGTGGTGTTCAACGCCCGGCCCGAGGTCAACCCGTTCGACCTGTGCGACCGCAAGACCTGGACCACCGCCCCGGCCAAGCGGCCGATCGTGGTGCGCGCCGCCTTCTGCATCCTCGGCCGCGAGCAGTCGGCGGTGGCGGGCTATCTCGATCAGGCGACCGGGCCGGACGACCCGCAATTCGTCTCCCTGGTCCGCCACCTGACCATCCAGCTCTTCCCCTATGTCCTGCCGGTGCCCTTCGGCCGGCCCGACTTCCCCTAGGCCGCCAGCCGCCCCAGCCAGGTGGCCAGCGCGGCGTTGACGGCATCCGGCCGCTCCATGGTCGAGAGATGGCCGCACTCCTCGACCACCATCAGGTCCGCGCCGGGGATCAGACCGGCCATCTCCTCCGATACCGCCAGCGGCGTCAGCGCGTCCTGGCGGCCGCAGACCACCACGGTCGGGCAACCGATCCGCGGCAGGTCCGGGCGGCTGTCCGGCCGCCCCAGGATGGCCGTCTGCTGCCGCAGGAAGGCGTCGCGGCCGATCCGCGCGGCCATCGCCATCACCCGGCCGGTCAGCGCCTCGTCCTCCAGCCGGCCGGGATGCAGCAGCATCGGCAGCAGCCGCGGCGTCACGCCCTTGAACTCGCCTTTCCGGGCCAGGGCCAACAGGCCGCGCCGGCGACGGCTCTGCTCCTCCGTATCCGGCCGGGCCGAGGTGTCGATCAGGGCCAGGCCGCCCACCCGCTCCGGCGCCCGGCGCAGGATCTCGAGCGCGACATAGCCGCCCATCGACAGCGCGGCCAGGGCGAAGCGCGGCGGCGCCGCGTCCAGCGCCGCCTCGGCCAGTCCGGCCACGGAATCGGCGCCGGCCAGGCTGGCCACGGCCACCGGCCGCTCGGCCGAGAACGCGTTCAGCTGCGCCGCCCACAGGTCGGCGTCGCACAAGAGGCCCGGCAGGAACAGGACCGGCAGGGTCATCGCAGGAAGGCGCTCACCGTGCGGAACTCCTCGGTCCCCGCCTCGCCCAGCCATTCGAAGCAGGCCATCTCGGCGGTCGCGATCTCGACGCCGCCCTGCACCAGCCGCAGCTCCGCCACCGCCGTGCTGCGCGACGCCCGCGCCGTGGTGGCGTCGATCGCGACCACCGGCCGGAAGCCGGCATCGTGCAGGTCGAAGGCGGTCTGCAGCACGCAGACATGGCTTTCCAGGCCGCACAACACGACGGTGCGGCGGCCGATGCCCTCGAGATGGTCCAGCAGCGCCGGCTCGCCCACGGCCGAGAACCGCGTCTTCGGCACCACCGGCGCATCCGGCGCCAGGGCCAGGAGGTCCGGCAGGGTCGGGCCGAGCCCCTTCGGATACTGCTCGGCGAACAGCACCGGCACGCCGAGCGCCACGGCGCTGCGGATCAGCGTCTCGATGCCCTTCCGCGCCGCCGCGAAATCATGCATCGCCGGCACCAGCTTCGCCTGCACGTCGACCACCAGGAGGACGCTGTCATTCCGGTCGAGCAGCATTCGTCACCTCTTCGATTCATCGCCCCGGCAACGCCCGAGTCGCGCGCCGCTGGGGTGAGCCATGCCCGGACGTCTCGATAGTTTCAATTGACTTGACGCCGGTTTTTCCCATTTAAAGGGCCTGCGGCGGGCCGCGCGGCCGCCCCCATTAGTAAAGATTCCAGTACGATGCTCTTTTCGGATCTAGGGCTGAAGCCCGAAATCCTGCGCGCCGTGGACGATGTCGGCTACACCACGCCAACCCCGATCCAGGCCCAGGCCATACCCTATGTGCTGATGGGGCGCGACGTCCTCGGCATTGCGCAGACCGGGACCGGCAAGACCGCCGGCTTCACCCTGCCGATGATCGAGATCCTCGCCTCCGGCCGGGCCCGGGCGCGCATGCCGCGGTCGCTGATCCTGGAGCCGACGCGCGAGCTGGCCGCCCAGGTGGCCGAGAATTTCGAGCTGTACGGGAAATACGAGAAGCTGTCCTACGCCCTGCTGATCGGCGGCGAAAGCTTCGAGGACCAGATCAAGAAGCTGGACCGCGGCGTCGACGTGCTGATCGCCACGCCGGGCCGGATGCTCGACCTGTTCGAGCGTGGCAAGGTCCTGCTGGCCGACGTCAAGATCCTGGTGATCGACGAGGCCGACCGGATGCTCGACATGGGCTTCATCCCGGATATCGAGCGCATCGTCGGCCTGCTGCCCCCGCTGCGGCAGACCCTGTTCTTCAGCGCCACCATGCCGCCGGAGATCCGGCGCCTGTCGGACGCCTTCCTCAGCAATCCGAAGCAGATCTCGGTGGCCCCGCCGGCCACCACCGCCGACACGGTCGAGCAGAGCGTCGTGATCGTCGAGGCCGAGGACAAGCGGAAGGCGCTGCGCCACCTGCTGCGACAGGAGGACGTGAAGAGCGCCTTCGTGTTCTGCAACCGCAAGCGCGACGTCTCGGTGGTGTTCAAGTCGCTGCAGAAGCACGGCTTCAATGTCGGCCAGCTGCATGGCGACATGGTCCAGTCGATGCGCAACGAGACGCTGGACCGGTTCCGCAAGGGCGAGATCGCCACGCTGGTCTGTTCCGACGTCGCGGCGCGCGGCATCGATGTCAGCGACATCGGCCACGTCTTCAACTTCGACGTGCCGATCCACGCCGACGACTACGTCCACCGCGTCGGCCGCACCGGCCGCGCCGGCAAGACCGGCAAGGCCTATTCGATCGCCACGCCCGAGGAGGGCCGCTTCGTCAAGGCGATCGAAACCCTGACCAAGAAGCAGATCCCGCTGCTGGTGCTGCCGGAGATCGGGATCGAGGGCTTCCTGTCCGAGGACG
>NZ_JANX01000350.1 GCF_000767795.1 Inquilinus limosus MP06
TTTTCCAACCGCCGGTGCCGGCCCCTCACCCGGACATCCTTTGGATGTCCGACCTCTCCCCGCGCAGCGGGGCGAGGCCACGCGCTCCCTCGGCGCTGAGCGCCAGGCGCTGGGCGTCGCGGCGGCGGGTGCGGTCGAGATCGGCGGCCAGGATGGCGGCGGCAGCCTCATGGAAGCGGTCGGCCTCGACCGCCAGGTCGAAGCGGTTGGCGCGGTTCAGCAGGTCGCGGTCGGCAGGGTCGATGACGTCCTCGCCATGCATGGCGCCGAGGATGGCGCCGGCCATGCAGCCGATGGAATCGGTGTCGCGGCCGGAATTCACGCCGTCGACGATCGCCGCCCGGAAGTCGCCGTCATGGATCAGGCAGAAGCCGAGCGCCAGCGGCAGCTCCTCGATCGCGCGCAGGCGCGACGGGGTGTAGTCATGCGTCGGCACGCCGGTCTTCTCGACCCGGCGATGCACGTCGTCGCCCATGCTGGAATAGCGGCCGATGACCGACTGGAACTCCGCCGTCACCCGGGCGTGGTCGGCGCGATGCGGCTTCAGGCGCCGCGCCGCCTCGGCGATATCGGCGATGGCCGCGCGGGTGCCGTCCTTGGCGAGATCGATGGCGGTGTCGACCACCGCCTCGATCGTGGTGCCCGGCACCATGGCGGCGGCGACGCAGGCGGCCATCACCCCCGCCGCCTCCAGCCCGTAGCTGTGCTGGTGCCCGGCGGCAAGGTCGACCGCCTCGTCATAGGCCGCCTTGGGGTCGCAGGCATTCACCGCCCCGACCGGGGCGATGTACATGGCGGCGCCGCAATTGACCATGTTGCCGATGCCGCCCTCGCGCGGGTCGCAGCTGGTCAGCTGGTGGCGCTGGAAGATCCACTTCTCCGGGTAGAACAGCCGCTCGATCAGCATGGTCTCGCGCTGCATCTCCGGGATCCAGCGCGGCGTCCAGGCGATCTGGCGGACCATGCCGCTTGCCATGTCCCAGGCGTCGAGATGGCGACACGATTCCTCGTAGACCGCCATCAGGCACAGCGTCATCAGCGTGTCGTCGGTGACGATGCCGTGGCCGCGGATCCGGCCGCCGCGTTCCGCCTCCGGCAGCGCCATGCGGTGCCAGTCGACATCCAGCGAGGTGACCCTGCCGTAGCGTTGCCGGATCTCGGCCGCTGACAGCTTCTCGATCGTGGCGCCCAGGGCGTCGCCGAACGCGACGCCATGCAGCATCCCCCGGATCCGCCCCTTCAGCGACGGCCCGGCCTCAGTTCGTTCCATTCAGCTTGGTCCTCGCATATTCGGTGATCTCGGTGCCGCCCTTGGCGTTCCATTCGGCGACGTAGTCGTCCCACTTCTCCATCGGCAGCTCGCCGGAGATGAACTTCCAGACATAGCTGCGATAGACGTTCTCCACCGCGTCCAGCCGGGCGTTGTAGTCGCTGGGGAAGACGAAGCTGTCATCCGGCGCGTAATACTTCTGGGCCAGGTCGATCGATTTCTGGGCCTGCTCCGACAGCAGCGGCACCGGCGGCTTCCAGGCGTCCGGCTGGTCGATGATGAAGCGCGGATACCAGGTCGCCATCTTGTCGGTGATCTTGACGGCGCCGCCGTCCTTCACCCACTCCTCGCCCTCGAAGCCCATCCGGTCGATCTGCTGGCCCTCGGGGCTGGCCATGAAGTCCATCAGGGCGACCACATCGTCCTTGTGCTCGGAGATGGCGGACATGGCGAAGCCGCGGCTCTCGCGGCTGACATCGACGGCGCGCAGTCCCTGCCCGCCCGGGCCCTTCGGCGGGTCCAGCGGCACCAGGGTCGTGCCCGGATGCAGCTGCCGCATCTTGCCCTGGTAGATGTCCATGTTGACCCCGACCACGCCGAGGATCACGCCGACCCGGCCGGAGTAGAACTTGTCCTCGCGCGTGTCCCACTTCGTGGTGATGAAGTCGGAGTCCAGCAGCCCTTCGGCGAACAGCTTGCGGTAATAGGCGATCTTGTCGCGCTCCTGCGGCGAGACGCGGGCGCTGATCCACTGGCCGGAGGCATCCTTCAGCCAGGTGCCGCTGACGCCGAAGGCCTGGTTGAAGATTTCGTCCAGCTCGTCGGTGGCGCCGGCCGGCGGGATGGTGGCGACCGTGATGCCGTAGGTGTCCTTCTTGCCGTTGCCGTCGAGGTCGCCGTCGACGATCTTGCGGAACAGGTTCTCCCAGTCATCGAGGGTCTGCGGCGCCGGCAGGCCGGTCTTCTCCAGCCAGTCCTGGCGCATCACGCCGACCTTGGCGCGCACCGGGAACGGGTAGATCAGATACGGGTAGTTCTCGAGCCGCGGCTTGTTGTGCGCCCATAGCGCGTTTTTCAGGTTCGGCGCCTTGTCCAGCCAGGGCCGCCAATCCTCCAGCAGCCCCTGTTCGACGATCTTCTGGTCGCCGCCCTGGAAGTAGATCAGGTCCGGGATGTCGCCCGACAGCAGCATCAGCGACAGCTTGTCGGCATAGCCGCCCGGCGGCACGTCGACGAGGTCGATCTTGATCGGGTGGCCCTTGGCGGCCATGCCGGCCTCGATCGCCGCCACCAGCTTGACGTCGTCCGGGTTCGACTTGGTGAAGTCCTTGCTGACGACGCGGATGGTCACCGGGTCGGCGGCCATCGCCGACGTGCTCACCATCGCCGCGAACACCAGGGCCAGCGCGGGGCCCAACAGGGTCTTGCTCATTGCGTCTCCTCCTCAACTTTCTGATTGGGGGGTCATGGCGGCGCAGAGACCGTTCGAGACTGCGCTGGCATGAGTCGGCTGGCGGTGGTTTCGAGAACCGGAGCGCAGCGGACGTTCAAGTCCGTGAGCACCGGAAGCGCAGAAACCGCCACCAGACGGCCATGCCAGTAGCAGTCTCGAACGGTCTCTCATCCTTTGACCGCTCCGCTCATGGTCCCCTTGGTGAAGAACTTCAGGATCAGCGGATAGATCGCCAGCACCGGGATCAGGGTCAGGATGATCATCCCGGCCTTCAGCGCCCGGAGGTCGATCTGGCTGCCGCCGGTGTATTTGTTCATGGCGTCCAGCCCGACCATCAGCGACTTGTCGCCCTCGACCACGAACTGGCGCAGCACCACCTGCAGCGGCCATTTGCCGGGGTCGTTCAGGTAGATCATCGCCCGGAAATACTCGTTCCAGTGCAGCACCGTGTAGAACAGGGTGATGGTGGCGATTGCCGGCAGCGCCAGCGGCGCCACCACGTACCACAGGGTCTGCAGCGGCGAGGCGCCCTCCATCTCCGCCGCCTCCAGGAGCTCCTTCGGGATCTCCTCGAAGAAGCGGATCAGCACGATCAGGTACCAGGCGAAGACGCCGCGATAGAGGATCACCGACCAGTAGGAGTTGAGCAGGCCGAGCTGCTTCATCACCAGATAGTCCGGCACCACCCCGGGCTCGAACACCACGGTCACCAGGATGAAGACCAGGATCGCCCGGCGGCCCGGCAGCCCCTGGCGCGACAGAGCCCAGGCCATCAGCGTGGTGGCGACGACGTTGATCGCGGTGCCGGCGATGGTGATCAGGAGGCTGTTGGCCAGCCCCTTCAGCACCTGCGGATGGGTCAGCAGCACCTGCCAGACATCGAGCGAGAAGCCGTGCGGCCACACGGCCAGGCCGCTCATTCCCGGCACCTGGGCGCTGTCGGACAGCGACACGGCCAAGAGGTTCAGGATCGGCTGCACCGTCACCACCACCATCAGCAGCAGCGCCGAGCAGATGATGGCGTATTCGATGCGCTCGAACGGTGTCTTCCTGATGTGGGAGGCGGCCATCACCACACCCCCTTGCCGGTCAGGCGCTTGGAGACGACATGGGCGGCCAGGATCATGGCCATGCCGATCACCGCCTTGAACACGCCGGCCGCGGTGGCATAGGCGTATTCGCCGCCGAGGATGCCCATGCGGTAGACATAGGTGTCGAGGATGTCGATCCGATCCCGGATCGCATCGTTGGAGAAGTTGAACACCTGGTCAAAGCCGGCGCTCATGAAGGCGCCGAGATTGAGGATGAACACCGTCGCCATGGTCGGCACCAGGGCCGGCAGGGTGACGTGCCAGACCTTGCGCCAGCGCCCGGCCCCATCGATCGTCGCGGCGTCGTAGAGCTGCGGGTCGATCGCCATCACCGCGGCGAGGAACAGGAGCGAGTCCCAACCCGCGCTGCGCCACATCTCGGAGAAGACCAGGACCCAGAGGATCGACCCCTCCGAGGTCATGAACGGCACCGGGGCGAAGCCGACGAGGCCGAGCAGGTCGTTGATCGTGCCGTCGGTCGGCGACAGCACGGCGATGAAGACGCCGGCGATGACGATCCAGGACAGGAAATGCGGCAGGTAGATCGCCGACTGCACGAAGCGGCGGAAGCGGCTGCCCTGCACCTCGTTGACCAGGAGGGCCACGATCACCGGCACCGGGAACAGGATGACCAGCTTCATGGCGCTGATCAGCACGGTGTTCCACAGCACCTGATAGAAGACCGGGCTGTCGAACAGCGCCCGGAAATGCTTCAGCCCGACCCAGATGCTGGGGCCGATGATGCGGTAGTCCTGGAAGGCCAGCTTCGCCTGCCAGATCGGCAGGTAGTGAAACACCACGAAATACAGCAGGCCCGGCAGCAGCATCAGGTAGTAGCCGCGCCAGCGCCAGGCCCGCCGCAGGCCGGACGCGCGGCCGGCCGTGATGCTGGGAACGTTCCCATGCATGGCCGGAATCGGATCCGGAGAGCTGTGGTCGACGCCGGTCATGTCAGGCGCTCTTCTTCCGGACGGTCCGCAGGCCGGGGGGCGCCGCCACCGAGGCGCGCTCGACCAGCCGGCACGGCAGCACGGCGTGGACAGTGTCACCGGTGCCGTCGATCGCCTCGAGCAGCAGGCGCGTGGCCTCGACGCCGATGTCGTAGCGCGGCTTGTCGACGGTGGTCAGCCCGGGATCGGTGAAGCTGCCGGCCTCGACACCGTCCATGCCCATGATCGAGATGTCGTCCGGGCAAGCCAGGCCGGCGGCACGGGCCGCCAGGATGGCGCCGACCGCCATCAGGTCGTTGGCGGCGAAGACCGCGGTCATGCCAGGCGTGCGCTCGAACAGCCGGGCCGTGGCGGCCTGCCCGGATTCGACGGTGTAGGTCGCCTCCTCCGTCGGCAGCAGGGCGGCGTCGAGCCCCTGCCGCCGCCAATGCGCGCGGGCCTCGGAGACGAAACGGCTGCGGCCCAGCCGGTCGCGGCCGATCAGCAGCCCGACATGGCGGTGCCCGAGGCCGATCAGATGATCCAGCGCCAGCCGCACGCCCTGGGCCACGTCGCTGCGGGCGCTGCTGAATTCGGGGAAGCGCTCGCCGCTGGAACCGAGCACGACGACCGGCGCCTCGGTCTGGCGCAGCAGGGTGACATCGTCGGTCACGGCGGGGTTGATCAGGATGCCGTCCACCCGGGCCTGGCGCAGCGCCTGCAGGTGGCGGCGCTCGCGCTCCGCATCCCAGTCGGAGCTGAAGATCAGCAGCGACCGCTTCTCGGCTTCCGCCTTGTCCTGGGCGCCGCGGGCGAGATCGGCCCAATAGGGGTTGGAGAGGTCGGGGATCACCAGCCCGAGGGTGCCGCTGCGGCCGGTGCGCAGGCCGAAGGCCAGGTGGTTGCGCTCATAGCCGGAGGCGCGGACCGCCTCCTCCACCCGCCGGCGGGTCTCGGAATGGACCGCCCCGACGCCGGACAGCACGCGCGCCACCGTGGTCTTCGACACGCCGGACAGGCGGGCGACATCGATGATGGTGGGCTGGCGCTTGCCGGTCAAAGGCGTCTCCCCAGTGAAGTCTTTTTCCGGCCTATCGGGGCCAAGTATGGGAACGTTACCAATTTCCCTCTCTGCCCGTCAAGCGACCATTGTTGGCCGTGAGTATGCCCCGGTCGTTGCGACCCTGGAAAGACTCTTTTCCCACCCCGACGATCGCTTCGAAAGAATCTTCCGGCCGTGCCGGAACCGAACCCGAGCGGCCCTGTTGAAGCGGACAAGGCCGGGCTGCGGCGACCATCGCCGCGGACCGGCTCATCGAGACTCACGGCCCGGCAGGTGCAGCCGCCTCGGTGCGCCTCGCCGGACACAGAAAGAAATCCTTCGCCCCGGCGAGGAGCGATTTCTTTTGCACGACAATACTGCCCGCAGCGAATTCGCCCTCGTCTCAGGAGGCCGGATCACAGCAAGAAGATTTCAATTTACAAAACCTTAACATTTGTTTCCGCGAATTGCGATGCGGGCCGAGGCGAATGAGTCATAATGGCGATCAATACTGGAATCCGGAGCAGCACATGAGCGACGATCGCGACAAGCGAATCCGGCAGCGTGCCTATGAGATCTGGCAAGCTCTGGGCTGCCCGGAAGGGCGGCAGCAGGAGCACTGGACCCAGGCCGAGGCGGAGATCCTGGACGAGGAATGCCAGGGCACGGGCAGCGTGCCGGAAGGGGCGCAGGAGCTGGACCCGGATGGCACGCCGAAGCGGCGACGCTGACCGGACTCCGGTCCTGCGGCCGGAGGCGCGGCGATGACCCCGCCGGCCGTCGCCCGCGCCCTCGCCGCGCCGAAGCCTGAGCATGCGGCCCATGCCAT
>NZ_JANX01000351.1 GCF_000767795.1 Inquilinus limosus MP06
AGACCATGGCCTGGGGGATGCCGGCGGCGGCGATGATCTCGAGCGCCGTGGCCCCCGGGATGATGTCGAGCACGCGGGTGTCGCGGTAGTACAGCTTCGGCCCGCCGCGGCGGGCCTTGACGGCGCGCAGCACCGGCCCGGCAAAGGCGGCGAGGACCAGGGCCAGGATCGTGATCCGGGTCCACAGCGCACCCGCGGCGGCGAAGGCCTGCGCCTCCGGCGTCAGCTTGATCGAGCGATGCAGGTCCTCGAGCCAGCCGGGCTGGGCCGCGAGGTCCCGGACCTGCAGCCCGGCCGAGACGAACCCGGCTAGGCCGAGCGCCGGGATCAGCAGGGCGGCGGCGTAGAGATAGGGCACCACCTTCGGGTACCAGGGCCTGAGCCGCAGCCAGTAGTGCACGCCGATGCAGCCATGGCCCCAGGCGACCAGCACCACCACCGCCTGCTGCAGCGCGACCAGGCCGTTGCCCGCCCACATCGCCGACAGCACGTAGCGATAGGGCGTGCCGACGCCGAACCGCTCGAAGGCGACGACGGTGCCGAAGACATGGGCGGCCAGCAGCAGCGGGATCGCGAGGCCGAGCCCGAGCTGCACCGCCTGCCAGCGCTTCAACCGGAAGTTGTGCCGCTGCCAGATCGAGACCAGCGCATTGGCGATGTGGACCAGGAAGGCGGCCGCCAGGATGGTCAGGCCGGGCTGCCTCTCCCACACCAGGATGAACAGCCCGAGGCCGCGCTCCATCACGTCCAGCGAGATGAGCCCGGCCGCGTGGTTGATCAGATGGGTCGCCAGGAAGGCGAAGAGGACCAGCCCGCTGGGCAGCCGCAGCCGCTGCAGCCACGCCCCGGCCCGCGATCCCGGGGTGTCCGCGGCGCGATGGCCGCTCAGTTCAGCGGACCGGAATAGACCCAGGTCTCCACGGTGTCATGGGCGCGGAACGCCGGGACCTCGGGATGATGGTAGACGAAGACGCGGATCGCCGCCTCCATGGCCACGGAGCGCGGCGCGCCCCGGGCCACCAGCTCGCTATAGGCGCGGGTCACGGCCTGCTGGCAGCGGCAATCCGCCGAGCCCTCGGCGAAGGGCTGATCGCCGAAGCCGCAGCCTTCAGGACTTCTTTTTCCGGCCATAGAGTTCGAGCCTGTGATCGACGAGTTCGAAGCCGAGCCGCTTGGCGATCTTCTCTTTCAACTGCTCCAGCTCCTGGTCCTTGAACTCGATGACCTCACCGGTTTCAAGATCGATCAGGTGGTGGTGATGCTCGAGATTGACCTCGAAGCGGGAGTAGTTCTCGTTGAAGTCGTGCCGCTGCACCAGGTTAAGCTCGTCGAGCAGGTGCAGGGTGCGGTATACGGTCGCGATGCTGATCGACGGATCGATCTCGCGCGCCCGGTGATAGACGGTTTCGACCGATGGATGGTCGAGAGACTCGGTCAGCACCTGCAAAATGACACGACGCTGATCGGTCATCTTCAGGCCGGCGGAGACACATCTCTCCTCGAGCGTCATGGCTCAAACCCTCTCTAGCCGCGGAACTGCTGGCGGATTTAGAGAGATTACAGATCGCAACGGCGCTTGGCACCCGAAAATGCGCCGCAGGGCACCGGGAGGACGGCCACGATGGATCTCTTCGGACTGGAGATGAGCATCCACGGCTGGATCGCGCTCGCTATCGCCGTGATCGGCATCGTCGCGCTCAATCTCGGGCTGATGCACCTGGCCCGCAAGAAGCATGACTCCCATTACGACCCGAACCGTCACGATCCCGATGACGCCCCCTGAGCGGCGGCGGCGGCGCTGTCCTCCGGCCGGTCGAGGCTGCGGGTCAGCACCATGCGGTGCGGGAACGGGATGTCGATGCCCAGCTCGTCGAAGCGCCGCTTCATCCGGCGGTTGAACTCGCGCATCACGCCCCATTGCTTGGCGGGCGGGGTCTTGATCCGCGCCTTGATGGTCACGGCGCTGTCGCCGAACTTGTCGAGGCCGATGATCTCGATCGGCGCCAGGATGGCCGGCGCCCAGCCGGGGTCGAGCTGCATCTCGCGACCCAGTTCGCGCAGCACGTCGAGGACGCGGTCGACATCCTGGTCGTAGCCGATGCCGACATTGAACACGGCGAAGGAGAAATCCTTGGTCATGTTGATGATCGAGGTGACCGAGCTGAACGGCAGCGTGTGCACCGCCCCGGTCTCGTCGCGCAGGCGGATGGTGCGGATGGTGATGCTCTCGACCACCCCGCTGTCGGAGCCGAGCTGGACAACGTCGCCGACCGACAGCGTGTCCTCGAACAGGATGAAGACGCCGGTGATGACGTCCTTGACCAGCGTCTGGGCGCCGAAGCCGATCGCCAGGCCGACCACGCCGGCGCCGGCCAGGAGCGGCGCGATGTTCAGCCCGACCTCGGACAGAACCATCAGCACCACCACGGTGATCAGCAGCACCAGGAAGGCGTTGCGCAGCAGCGGCAGCAGGGTGCGGGCCCGGGCGCTGCGCTGCACCAGATTGCCCGAGGCATCGTGCCGGTTCAGGTGGAACTCGATCAGCTGGCTGACCGCCTCCCACGCCACCAGCGAGGCGACGATCATGAACAGGATGGCGCCGCCGCTGGACAGGATGGCGCGCCCGGTCGCGGTCTCCATCCAGGCGATGCCGCCGAGCTGCCAGACCTCGAGCAGCACCAGGACGGTGCAGATCAGCACGATCACCTTGAGCGCGGTATCGAGCACCGGCAGGTAGCGGTTGGCCCGATGCTCGAGGCCCGGATACCGGGCCTTCAGCTCCGGCCCGATCGAGAAGGCGCGGTGGATCAGCCGTGGCCCATAGGTGGAAATCAGGCGCCCCAGCACCAGCGTCGCCACGGTCAGGACGGTGGCGCGCAGCACGAAGATGAAGCCGCCATTGATGCCCAGCGCCCAGATCGCAAAGGTGACGGCGACATAGGCGATGGCCACCAGATGCCAGACATCGGCGGAGCGCCGGCGGAGGGACCCGACCGCCCGCGTCACCGCCGCGTCCTCGCCCTCGGCCCCGTGCCGACGGCGGCCGCGCAGCCAGTCGGCCACCGGCACGCGGTTCTGCAGGATCAGCACGATCACCATCGCGGCGACGGCCAGGCCGACGATGTAGGTCAGCGCCGTCAGGGCCCCGTACGGCGTCTGCAGCACCGAGGCGGTGACGACGGTCAGGTAGCCGAAGACGGTCAGCCGGATCAGCCTCTTCGCCCAGATGTAGAGGTAGCCGGCGGTCTCGTCGCCGACCCGCACCAGCCGCAGCCGCGGATGCTCCGGCGTCAGCACGATGCGGATGACCATCAGGGCGACGCCGCTGATGATCACGGCGTAGACCAGCGCGGTGACCACGATGGCGACGAATTGCGGCGGATCCAGCACCGTGGTCATGCCGTAGGCGCCGAAGACGAAGCCCAGCAGCGGCAGGAAGTCCAGCACCGCCTGGCCCAGGATCAGCGGCAGCTTGCCCCAGAACGTGGCCGGCGGATGGCGGTCGATCGCCGCCCTGGCCCCGCGCAGCAGCCGGGACACCAGGAAGCCGACGGCGAGCCCCACCGCGAAGACGGCGAGCACGTTGAGGAACACCGCGATCCACCGCGCCCGCGCCGCCGGATCGGCCAGCTGGTCGCGCGCCCAGACCAGCAGTTGCGGCGACTGCGCCAGGGTGCTGCCGATCACGGCGACGCCGCTGGTGACGTCGCGCACCTTCTCCGACACCGCGACCAGGGCCTGACTGCCGACCGCCTCCAGCGCGGTCTTCTTGTCCTCCTCCGCCGCCTGGGCCTGCAGCAGAAGCTGCAGCTGGGCGACCAGCGCGGCCCGCGCCTTGTCGTCCTGCAGCGTGGCGATCAGCGCCTTGACGCGCTCGGGGTCGGCCTGCTGGTCGGTGGCGGGCGGCGCGGCGGCCGGCGTGGCGCCCGGCACCTGGGCGGCGGCGAAGCCGGGGGCGAGCAGCAGGAGGAGAAGCAGCAGCGGGCGGATCAGGCGGATCATCGGCTCGGGCGGGCTGTGGGCGGGCGGCGTTCCGGATCGGCGCCCCGGCAGGGGGACGATGCCATCCTTCCCCGCCCGGCCCTCTGGATCAACCCGTCCATCGGGGCCATGTTGGGGACGTCCTCACGAATGGCGCCGGCACCGCGGCCGGCGAGGGAAGGCGACGATGGCGGATGACGGCGATCTCGGCTCGGTCCGGCCGAAGCTGGTCGAGAGCAAGAAGCGCTGGGCGCGCGAAGGCCGGCTGCTGACCGGTGATACGGCGGATCCGGAGCGGGACCGGCTGCCGCCGGGCCAGCGCCTGGTGGAGAACTGGCCGGTACTCGACCTCGGCGTGCAACCGGAGATCCCGCTCGACAAATGGCGGCTGACCATCGACGGGCTGGTCGAGGCCCCGGCGGTGTGGCGCTGGGACGACATCCTGGCCCAGCCCGAGTTCGAGGACGTCTCCGATATCCACTGCGTCACGTCCTGGTCGCGCTACGACAACCGCTGGCGCGGCGTCTCGGCCCGGCACCTGCTGTCGGTGGTGCGGCCGAAGCCCGAGGCAAGGCACGTCGTCTTCCACAGCTACGACACCTACACCACCAACGTCGCCCTCGATGCCTTCGCCGAGCAGGATGTGCTGCTGGCGACCCATCACGACGGCGAGCCGATCCCGGTCGAGCATGGCGGGCCGCTGCGCGTGATCATGCCCCGCTGGTACTTCTGGAAGAGCGCCAAATGGGTGAAGCGGATCGAGTTCGTCGCCGCCGACCGCCCGGGCTTCTGGGAGGAGCGCGGCTATCACAACGAGGGCGACCCCTGGCAGGAGCAGCGCTACGGCTAGGTCGCGGCGATGAAGTCCAGCAGCGCCCGCGCGGCGTCCGACCGCCAGTCCGCCGCGCCCGGCACATAGCCCCGGATGTGGGACTGGCGGTCGATCAGGTAGGTGATCGGCAGAGCACTCAGCGCGAAGGGCGCGCCGTTCGGGTTGCCGGTGCGGAAATGGCCGATGTGCTCCGCCGGGTCGGTCAGCATGGGCAGGTGCGGCAGGCGGTAGCGCCGCAGGAAGGCCTCCACCGACACGCGGCCGCCGCGATCCATGGCCACCGGCAGCACCGCCAGACCCCGCTCCTCCTCGACGGCGGCGAGCCGGTCGAGCCCCGGCATCTCGGGCACGCAGGCGGCGCACCAGGTCGCCCAGAAGTTCAGCACCACCACACGACCGCGCAGCCGGGCGAAATCGACAACGGTGCCGTCGATCGTCTCGATCGGCCGATCCGGCGCGGCCGGGACCGGCTCCAGCTCCGTGTACTGGCCGGCGGCGCTGAACAGGACGGGCGGGACCGGGGTGTCCGCCGCCCCTGCCTTCAGGCCCGGGACGGCGACGGCCGCGCCCGCCGCCAGCAGGGCGCGCCGTGTGGGACCGACCATCAGACCATTGCCCCACCCAGGCACCGATGCGAGAGCCCCCGCCTCAGCGCGGCATCAGGTTGCGCAGCGGGTCCGCACCCGGGTTGCTCTTCTGGCCCAGGAAGATGGTCCGGGCGGCGGTGCCGAAGCCGTAATAGGCATCGTTCCGGCCCTGATCCTCGCTGATCACCGTGCCGTCCAGCGTGCCGCCGGCGAACAGCCCCTTGTTCTGCGAGAAGGCATACATGTCGGCATTGGTGTTCAGCCCGGTCGAGGCGCCGACGCCGGCGCCGAGGGTGAACAGCGCGCCGGTCAGGTCGGCGCCGACGGTGAAGCTGCTCTGCTCCACCGCCCGCAGGCCCTTGTCGGTCATGATGGTCAGGACGAGCTGCGACACCTGGCCGCCGATCTGCAGGCCGAAGGAGCCGCCGCCGACGCCGTAGAAGGCCGGGTAGCTCCAGTTGCCGTCCGGCAGCCGGACCAGCATCACGGCATTGCCGCCGCGGCCGCCGAAGATGAAGCCGCCGCGCAGCAGCTCCGGCGCGATCAGCACCGCCTTGGCGCCCCGGATGTAGCGCGGCAGCTGCGTCAGCTCCGGCGAGGCCAGCAGCGTCTGCAGCGCGCCGCGGCTCTCGTCGACCAGGAGCTGCGCGTCGCTCGGCGTGGAGGTGTTCGAGCCGCAGGCGGAAAGGGTGCCCGACAGGGCCAGCCCTGCGGTCGACGCGCCTGTCAGGCGAAGGAAGTTGCGGCGGTCGATCATGGGCGGGCCTTTCCTCAGATTCCACATGAAGAATCGCGGTGTAGCGCTAAACGATCAATACATCTTTTCCGTTCCAAATGGCAGATTCAGGGCGACGACTCGCCAGCTTTCGGCGCCGGAGCGCGATCGGATGAAGTCGATCCGGGTCAGCGACAGGGTGTCGACCACCAACCGCAGCGCCCGTTCGCCGTCGAGATCCAGCGCCAGCGCCGCCGCGGCGCGGATCGTGCCGGCATGGGCGACGGCGACGATGTCGCGGCCGGCATGGGCGCCGGACAGGGCCTGGACCGCCGGCTGCACCCGGCGCAACACCGTGTCGAAGCTCTCGCCGCCGGGCGCGGCATGGGCGGAAGGGTGGGACCAGAACGGGTCGTGCCGCGGCAGCGCGTCGTAGACCTCGCGGC
>NZ_JANX01000352.1 GCF_000767795.1 Inquilinus limosus MP06
CAGGCTGCGGCCACGGCGGGCGAACAGCGGCGCGCCCAGCCGTTCCTCCAGCCGCTTGATGTGATAGCTGATCGCGGCTTGGGTCAGCCCCAGCTCCTCCGCCGCGCGGGTGAAGCTGACATGGCGCGCTGCCGCCTCGAAGGCGTGCAGGGAGGGCAGGGGCAGGCTGTCGGTCGGCATGGCTCAGTATAAGCCAGGCTTATGAACGACGGCGAGGCCCTGCGTGGTCCGGCCGGGCCGGACGGCGCAGGTTTGGCCCATCCGCTTCAGCCAGGATGCCGGCCATGACGATTCCGATCTTCCCCGCCTGCGTCGCTATGCCGGCGCCGGGCGGCCACCCTTCGGGTGTGCCCGCCATGATGCCGGGATGAGCGCCGTGTCGACCGTCCTCCCGGCTAGGCTGCTGGCGGTGCTGCGCCGCCTTGCAGGGGGGCCGGCGGGTCTGGAACCCCGCCGCGAGATCTTGCGCCCGGAGGAGCTCTCTCCGCATCTCGCCGCCGATATCGGCCTCGGTGCCGGCGTCGCCAGCCGGCCTCGTCTTGTCCCGCACCCCGACCGGCCGGCCGGGGCCATCGAGGGCTGAGCCCCGGCCGCCGACAGCCGTCACCCGATCGCGATCACGATCTTGCCGACATGGCCGGCCGCCTCGAGATGGCGGTAGGCATCCTTGGCCTGCTCGAAGGGGAAGACGCGGTCGATCACCGGCCGGATGCCGGCCTGGGCTATGTGCCGGTTCATCGCCTCGAACATCTGGCGCGAGCCGACATAGAGGCCGCGCAGCGTCACCGACCGGCCGATCAGCGGCGTCGGCTCGAACGGGCTGCCGGCGGTCAGCACGCCGATCAGCTGGACCTGGCCGCCGATCCGGGTGGCGGCGATCGATTTCGGCACCGTGCCGGCGCCGCCGACCTCGATGACATGGTCGACGCCGCGCCCGCCGGTCAGCCGCAGCACCTCCTTCTCCCACTCCGGATGGCTGCGGTAGTTGATGAGATCGGCGGCGCCCAAGGCCTTCGCCTGCTCCAGCTTGGCGTCGCTGGAAGAGGTGGCGATCACCCGCGCCCCGGCGGCATGGGCGAACTGCAGGGCCAGGATCGAGACGCCGCCGGTGCCCAGCACCAGCACGGTCTCGCCCGGTTGCAGCGGATGCTGGCCGCCATAGAGTGCGTTCCAGGCGGTCACTCCGGCGCAGGGCAGGGCGGCGCCCTCCTCGAAGGACAGGTGGTCCGGCAGGTGCACCAGCCCGTCCTGGTCGAAGACGCGGTGCTCGGCCAGCACGCCGTGGGCCGCGCCGCCCAGTGCGCTGGCCTGGTCTGCGGCGTCGATCTCGCCGCCGATCCAGCTCTGCATGAAGATGCCGGCGACCCGGTCGCCAACCTTGACCCGGGTGACATCGGGGCCGACCGCCACCACCTCGCCGGCGCCGTCCGACAGCGGCACCAGGTCTGGCCGGGGGGCGCCGCGGCCGTAGCGGTTGGTGGCGACCATCAGGTCACGATAATTCAGCGATGCCGCGCGCAGCCGGACCAGCGCCTGGCCGCGGCCGGGGACCGGCGTCTCGGTCTCGGCCAGGGTCAGGTCGTCGATGCTGCCGGTGCGGGGAAAGCGGTACTGGCGCATGGCTCGAACACTCCGATGAGGTCGGGATACCGCCGGACCGGCGGCATGGGTGCCATGTTGCGGCTTGCAGGCTTTCACGCAAGAAGGCAACATTTCTTGCCATAGGATACTCTTTTGCACCTATGGAGGCAGAATGCCGCCACGAGACCAAGCCCGCCGGCCCTATGGCTGCGCCGTCGAGGTCACGCTCGCCGTCATGGGCGGCAAGTGGAAGCCGGTGATCCTGTACCAGCTGCTGGACGGGCCGAAGCGCTTCGGCGAGCTGCGCAAGACCGTCGGCGGCGCGACGCAGCGCTCGCTGACGCTGCAGCTGCGCGAGCTGGAGATGGACGGCATCGTGCACCGGCAGGTCTTCGCCGAGGTGCCGCCGCGGGTGGAATACTCGCTGACCGAGTACGGCCGCACGCTGGCGCCGGTGCTCGACGCCATGAAGGCCTGGGGCCAGAGCTTCCGGGACCGGGTCGAGAGCACGGCCGAGGCGGCGTAACGCCGCGTCAACCGGCGTCGATGAGTCCTGCAACGGCCAGGAAGGCGGGCGAACCCGGCGTCACCATGACCAGGTCGACGAAGCCCTGTGTGGGTGGCGCCAGATCGTCCAGGCTGCGCCGGCGCAGCTCCTCCCATGCAACCGGCCGCAACCGGTGGGCGGCGTGGTCGATCAGGAAGGGGTGCTGGGGATAGGTGGACAGGAGCGTGATGAAGCCGTCGATATCCTCGCCGGCATTCGACATGCCGTAGGGCCAGAATTCGACGAGAAGGGCCGACAGCCGCTCCCCGGTGCTCAAGGCTGTTTTCCCGCCTCGGAAAATGCGGGGCTCACTGCCCTGCGTGTCCATCTTCACCAGGCAGGGCGGTAGGGGGCGGCCTCCGAAATAGGCATCGAGGGTCGTCACCGGGACGGTGATGGACGGCCTGTCCTCGTCCGAAGCGTAGAGTCGATGGTCTCCCCGGTTCCCGGCCGAGTGATAGAGGCTGGCCGAGCCGATGGTGTCCGACACGGCCGCCGCGACCGTGTGGACGCGCACCGTGTCGTTGCCCCGGGCGTTCTCGACGAGCAGATCGAAATTGCGCGGATCGGGCTCGAAGGCGTGGACCGTGGACCCATGCGGCATGATCTGTCGTGCCAGGGCGCTGTACCACCCGATATTGGCGCCCAGATCAACGAACAGGCTGAAATTGGGGAGCAGGCGGCGGGCGATCTCGGTTTCCAGCGGCTCCCAATTGCCGCTGTCGATGATCGAGCGCGAGACGAACTGATCATCGCCGTAATCGTGGGTTTTCATCCGGAACGGCGGGATCTGGTCGAGCTCGATCAGCCGTCCGTCCCCGGCGGCGGGCGCTTCCTCCGAGGCCTGGGGCGTCGGGGGAAACCCCGTCAGGTCACGCAGCGCCGCCTCGATGTGGTCGAGCCTTGCGTCCGCGGCACGGAGATATCCCTTGTCGGCGAGGTGCTGGATTGCGCCGATGGCCATGGCCCGGCCGAGATACTTGAAGGCTCCCCGGAACATCGACGTCCCCTCGCTTCGCCGCAGTATCGCACTGTCAGCGCTGTGACGACGCCGATTAAGCGGTGTTCATGGCCGCGGTCAACTCGCCGATGGGAAGGGCCGGTTCCGGCCCTTCCCCGGCCCGCTCAATACATGTGCTGGCCGCCGTTGATCGACAGGGTCGAGCCGGTGATGAACCCGGCCTCGTCGTCGACCAGGAACAGCACGCCGCGGGCGATCTCCGACGCCTTGCCCAGGCGGCCGACCGGCACCTTGGCGACGATCTTCTCCAGCACGTTGGGCGGCACGGCGCGCACCATGTCGGTGTCGATGTAGCCCGGCGCGATGGCGTTGACGGTGACACCCTTGCCGGCGCCTTCCTGCGCCAGCGCCTTGGTGAAGCCGTGGATGCCTGACTTCGCCGCGGCATAGTTCACCTGGCCGTACTGGCCGGCCTGGCCGTTGATCGAGCCGATGTTGACGATGCGGCCGAAACTGCGCGCCCGCATGCCGTCGATGACGCAGCGGCACATGTTGAAGCAGGAGCCGAGATTGGTGTCGATCACCGCGTCCCAGGCCTGGCGGTCCATCTTGTGGATGGTGCCGTCGCGGGTGATGCCGGCGTTGTTCACCAGCACCTCGACCGGCCCGAGCTCGGATTCGATCTTCGCGATCGCGGCCTGGCACTGCTCGAAATCGGCGACATCGAACTTGTAGACGCTGATGCCGTGCCGCTCGCTGAAGGCGCGGGCGGCGTCATCATTGCCGGCATAGGTCGCGGCGACCTTGTAGCCCTTCTCCTTCAGGGCCAGCGAGATCGCCTCGCCAATCCCTCTCGTCCCGCCGGTCACCACCGCTACACGTCCCATAGCGTCCTCCCAGGGTTGGATTGAAGGGCCGCCGGCCGCGACGAGAGATCGGCGGGCGGCCCGGGAAACGGCGCCTCGGTGCAGAGGCGCCGAGATCAGAGACCGTTTGGAAATGCGCTGGCGCAAGTCGGCTGGCGGTGGCTTCGGGAACCGGAGCGCAGTGCACATTTGGTGCGTGAGCACCGGAAGCGGAGAAGCCGCCGTCAGACGGCCGCGCCAGTAGCGTTTCCAAGCGGTCTCTCAGCGCTCGACGCAGAGGGCGATGCCCATGCCGCCGCCGATGCACAGGGTGGCCAGGCCCTTCTTCGCGTCCCGCCGGCCCATCTCGTAGAGCAGGGTGGTCAGGATGCGGGCGCCCGAGGCGCCGATCGGGTGGCCGATGGCGATGGCGCCGCCATTGACGTTCACCCTGGCCGGGTCCCAGCCCATGTCCTTGTTCACGGCGCAGGCCTGGGCGGCGAACGCCTCGTTGGCCTCGACCAGGTCCAGCTGCTCGGCGGTCCAGCCGGCCTTCTTCAGCGCTGCGCGGCTGGCCGGGATCGGGCCCGAGCCCATCACCGCCGGGTCGACGCCGGCCGTGGCCCAGGAGGCGATGCGCGCCAGCGGGGTGATGCCGCGGCGGACGGCCTCCTCCTCGGTCATCAGCACCAGCGCCGCGGCGCCGTCATTGAGGCCGGAGGCATTGCCGGCGGTGACCGTGCCCTCCTTGTCGAAGGCCGGGCGCAGCTTGGCCAGCACCTCGATCGTGGTGTCCGGCTTCAGGTACTCGTCGGCATCGATCACCGTGTCGCCCTTGCGGCCCTTGACCGTGACCGGGACGATCTCGTCGTTGAACCGGCCCTCGCGCTGCGCTGCGGCGGCCTTCTGCTGGGACGCCAGGGCGAAGCGGTCCTGCTCCTCGCGGGTGATCTGCCACTGCCGGGCCACGTTCTCCGCCGTATTGCCCATGTGGTAGCCGTTGAAGGCGTCCCACAGACCGTCGCGGATCATGGTGTCGACCATCTTGGCGTCGCCCATCTTGGTGCCGGCGCGCAGATGCAGCGCGTGCGGCGCCAGCGACATGCTCTCCTGCCCGCCGGCGACGACGATGCGGGCGTCGCCCAGCGCGATCGCCTGGCTGCCGAGGGCGACGGTGCGCAGGCCGGAGCCGCAGACCTGGTTGATGCCATAGGCGGTGGCCGATTTCGGGATGCCGGCGGCGACCGCGGCCTGGCGCGCCGGGTTCTGGCCGGCGGCGGCGGTCAGCACCTGGCCCAGCACCACCTCATCGACCTCGGCGGCGTCGACCTTGGCCCGGCCCAGCGCCGCGGTGATCGCGACGGTGCCCAGCTCATGCGCCTGCACCGCGGCGAAGGCGCCGCTGAAGGCCCCGACCGGCGTGCGCGCGGCTGCGGCGATGACGACATTGGCCATGGAGGCTTTCCCTATGCTGTTCGGCGCGGCCGGGCCGCACCGGTCGAATTGCGCTAAGGTGACGATAGCCATGCCCGTTCCGCCCGCGCAACCACGACGGGCCGATCGGCGCGAAGGGGAGGGAATCGATGCGGAAGCCGTTGCTGCGGGCCGTGGTGCTGACCACGGTGCTGGGAACGATGCCAGCGCTGGCGGCGGAGGATTGCGCCGCCATTGCCGCCCGCGCGGCCGCGGCCTGGCGGGCGAAAACGGTGGTGTCCGGGCTGGCCGGGATCGACGCTGCCACCGCCGCCTGCGTCCAGAAGACGCTGGTCGGGGATCTCGCGCCGGATGCCGGCGCGCTGGTCGGATACAAGGTCGGCCTGACCGGCAAGGCGATGCAGGAGCGGCTGGGCGTCGACCATCCGGTGGCGGGCGTGCTGCTGACGGGCATGCTGCGGTTTCCTGGAGTGAAGTACGCCGCGGACAAAGACGGCAAGGAGAGCATGCTGATCGGCCCGTTTCCGCTGGGGGACGGAGTCACGGCGCACAACGGGCCGATCCCGGCCGATTTCGCTGCTCGCCCGCTGGTCGAGGCGGACCTGATCGCGATCGTGGCGGATGAAGGGGTGAACCAGGCGAAGACGCCGGCCGAGGTGCTGCAGCATCTCGCCGGTCTGTATCCTTTCATCGAGCTGGCCGACCTCGCTCTGGCGCCGGACGAGAAACCGACTGCCGCCTCGATCACCGCGATCAATGTCGGCGCCCGCCTCGGCGTGCTGGGCGAGCCGATCGCGATCGAGCCCGGCTTCGTCGAGCGGCTGGCGGCGATGAAGGTCTCGCTCACGGACGGGTCGGGCAAGGTTCTGGCCGAGGCGCCGGGTGCGGCTATCCTCGGCCATCCGCTGAACGCGGTGATCTGGCTGGCGCAAGACCTCGCGGCAAAGGGCGAGGCGCTGCGGCCGGGGCAGCTGGTCAGCCTCGGCTCGTTCGGTCCGCCGGCGCAGCCGGTGCCGGGCGGGACCGTGACGGTGCGCTACGACGGCCTGCTGTCCGCGCCGGTGTTGCTGTCCGTCCGCTTCGAATAGCGCCGGCCAGCCACGCCGCCAGCGGCTGCCACACCTGGGCCTCGGCGCCGCCGGCCACCACCATGCCGATAT
>NZ_JANX01000353.1 GCF_000767795.1 Inquilinus limosus MP06
GCGGCATCGCGGCGCCCTGCGCCGTCTTCACCCTGCCGGATGGGTGAGCGGCGCCTCGGCGCTGGGCCCCGCCAGCAGCTCCTCGCAGATCTCGGCGATCAGCAGCCAGGTCGCCACCCAGTGGCTCTGGCCGCCCGGCACGCAGGATTCTGCCTGTCGCCGCGCCTCGACCGGCGCGTCCGGACCGTGCCGGCGCAGCAGCACCCGGGCGGAGAGTTCCAGCTCTTGGGCGGTCAGACGACTCATGCGCGGTCCGGCGGAACAGGGGGGACGCCACCCCTATCTATGAAGGTTAGATAAAATTGTCCACATTGAATCGAGCATCAAACCAAAATCGATTAGGAAAGGCCGGCGAAAGCAAAGCAAAAGGGGATCCCGGGCGGGATCCCCTCCTGCAGCAATGATCGGACGTATCAGGCGGTCTTGCGCAGGTGCCCGTCCTTGACCAGGACTTCGGCGATCTGGACCGCGTTCAGCGCCGCGCCCTTGCGCAGATTGTCGGCGACCACCCAGAAGGACAGGCCGTTCTCGACCGTGACGTCCTCGCGGATGCGGCTGACATAGACCAGGTCCTCGCCGGCGCATTCCACCGGGGTGACGTAGCCCTCATCGGCGCGGTGGTCGACCACCGAGATGCCCAGCGCCCGCTTCAGCGCGGCCCGCGCCTCGTCGGCCGAGATCGGGTTCTCGCACTCGATGTTCACCATCTCGGAGTGGCCGATGAAGACCGGTACCCGCACGCAATGGGCGACGACCTTGATGGCGGGGTCGAGGATCTTCTTGGTCTCGGCCATCATCTTCCACTCCTCCTTCGTCGACCCGTCATCCATGAAGACGTCGATATGCGGGATGACGTTGAAGGCGATCTGCTTGGTGAACTTCTCCTTCACGATCGGATCGTTCACGTAGACGGCGCGGGTCTGGTTGAACAGCTCGTCCATCGCCTCCTTGCCGCCGCCGGAGACGGACTGGTAGGTCGAGACCACGACGCGGCGGATCTTGGCCAGCTCGTGCAGCGGCTTCAGCGCCACCACCATCTGGATGGTGGAGCAGTTCGGGTTGGCGATGATGCCCTTCTTGCTGAACTGGGCGATGGCCTGCGGGTTGACCTCGGGCACCACCAGCGGCACGTCCGGGTCCATGCGGAACTGCGAGGTGTTGTCGATCACCACCGCCCCGGCCTTGGCCGCGCGGGGCCCGTGCACCGCCGAGACCTTGGCGCCCGGCGAGGACAGCACGATGTCGATGCCCTTGAAGTCGAATTTGGCGAGGTCCTGGACGTCGAGGACATCATCCTCGCCGAAGGAGACCTGGCGGCCGACCGAGCGCTCCGACGCCAGCGCCACGACCTCGTCGACCGGGAACTCCCGCTCCGACAGGATGGAAAGCATCTCGCGACCGACATTGCCGGTGGCACCGATGACCGCGACCCGATAGCCCATGTCCGTAAATCCGGCTGTTCGATTGCTGCAGGGGACGCACTCGGTAGAATGTATGCCGATCCGCGCGCAAGGACACAGCCATGCGATTCGCGCGCGGCGATCATGCCGTCAAGTGCCGGCTGACGGCTGGACATCGAGGAGGAAGCGCCATGGCCGACCGCCTGCCGAGCTATTCCGCCTTCTGGCCGTACTACCTGCGCGAGCATGCGCAACCGCGGACCCGGGCGCTGCACTTCCTCGGCACCAGCCTGGCGATCCTCTGCCTGGTGCTGCTGGTGGTCACGGGCAGCTGGTGGTGGCTCCTGGCGGCGCTGATCGCGGGCTATCTCTTCGCCTGGATCGGCCATTTCTTCGTCGAGCACAACCGCCCGGCCACCTTCACCCACCCGCTGTGGTCGCTGCTGAGCGACTTCCGCATGTACGGGCTGTGGGTGACCGGCCGGCTGGAGGACGAGCTGCGCCGGGCGGGGGTGCAACCGTAGCCGATGGAGGATGCGCGCGACTGGCTGCCGCCCCGGCTGATCGACCGGATGATCCGCCGCCGCGGGCGGCTGCACGCCTTCGAGCGGCTGGATCCGAGGCGGACCGCCCTGACGGTGATCGACCTCACGGTGCTGTTCACCATCGAGCCGCCGCGGATCGAGGCAGCGGTCGATGCCGATACTGTGGTCGCCAACGTCAACCGCCTCGCCACGGCGCTGCGGGATGCCGGCGGGCTGGTCGCCTGGGTTCGCCCGGCCGGGGATGCCGCATCTCCGCTGCTGCCCGACATCCTCGGCACCGTGCCGGCCGCGCATTATCGGGCGGCGGCGGCCGAAGGCGACAAGCGGGCCGCGCTGCATCCGGGGCTGGAGACCCGCCCCGATGACCTGCAGGCGCGCAAGGCGCTGTACAGCGCCTTCTTCCCTGGCGCCTGCGACCTGCCGGACCGGCTGCGGCAGCGCGGCATCGACACCGTGCTGATCGCCGGCGCGGTCACCCATGTCTGCTGCGAGGCCTCGGCCCGCGATGCCTTTTCCTGCGGCTTCCGCACGGTGATGCTGGCCGATGCCTGCCTTGGCCCGCAGCCGGAGCACGGCGCCAGCCTGGCGGCCGTCTACCGCAACTTCGGCGACGTCCGGACGACCGCCGAGACGATCAGCCTGCTGCGGGAGATGCGCGATGGCGGGGATGAGCCTTGATCGTCATACCCCGCCCTCAACTGTCATTGCCGGGCTTGACCCGGCAATCCAGGGCCACGGAGAGCCGCTCTGGCCGCCCCTGGATCCTCGGGTCAAGCCCGAGGATGACAATAAAATAGAGCAAAATCCAAGCTAAGCCCCCCTCGGTTGTCGTTTTTCCTCAACCGACACTCGTGGACCAAGCCCGGGCATGACAGCGTAAGGGGCGCGGCAAGCCGTTAGAACCGGTACCGCAGCCCCAGCGCCACGATGTCGACGCTGCTGCTGTTGTCGGCGCTGTAGGACACATTCGTCTGCAGCGGCGTGCCGGTGTAGAAGTCGCGCTCGGCGTCCATCTTGCGGGCGTCGATGAAGATGTGGGTGTAGGCGAAGTCGACCGACATGTTCTCCATGACGTCGTAGCTGAGGCCGGCCGACAGCCAGTAGCGGTCGCCGTCCGGCGTGCGGCTGGAGCGGAAGCCCGACTTGGTCGGCGTCGGGTCGTACTGGAAGCCGGCGCGCAGCGTCAGGTCGTCGTTCCAATAGTATTCGCCGCCGACCGAGAAGCCGACCGTGTCCTGGTAGCGCTGCTCGTTCACCAGGTCGTCGCCGCCATCGGCGCGCTTGACCCGGATCTCCTTGAACGACGACCAGCCGTACCAGGTGACGCCGCCCAGCAGCGCGATCTGGGGCGTCACCTCCTGCCGGATGCCGAAGGACAGCATCGGCGGCAGGTTCAGCTTCGCCCGCCCGTCGGTGGCAAAATCGGCGGTCTGCGGCAGGCCCGGCAGCGGCGGGAAGCCGATGCCCTTCAGGCTGGCCCGCCCGTCCAGCATATGGTCGACGCCAGAGCGGAAATGGACGCCGAGCCGGGTGCCCTCCACCGGCTGCACGATGGCGCCGATATTGTAGCCCACCGCCCAGCTGTCGCCCTTGATCGTGAGATCGCCGTCATCGGCGAAACTGGGCACCAGCCTGCCGACCGGGTTCGGCACCTTGCTCTCGAGCTTGGCCCAGGCATAGGAGATGTCGATGCCGCCGCCGATCGACAGCCAGTCATTCACCCGATAGGCCACGGTGGGGGAGAAGTTGTAGACATTCAGCTCGGTCTTGGTGGCGTCGTAGCGGCCGAACCAGTTGCTGTTGTACTGGCTCTCCAGTCCGAACGGGGCGCCGAGGCCGAAGCCGACCCAGAGGCGGTTGTCGGTCGACGGCACCGGCACGGCGACATAGCCGTGCGGCACCAAGGTCGGGTCATAGGGGTTGTTGCTCTTGCTGCTGCCGGAGATGGCCCCGGGCGGCGGGTTGAGGATGCCGAGCGGCGTGCGGAAGCCCGGATAGTCGATGGTCGAGCCGTCGTCCTTAAGCCGGGAATCCGGCAGCAGCAGGCTCCCGCCGACCTGGATCTCGCCCTGCTTCAGGAAGGTCATGCCGGCCGGGTTGAAGAACACGGTGCTGGCGTCGTCGGCCGCGGCCGCCCCGCCGGCGAAGGCCCGGCCCAGGCCGGTCACGCTTTGCTCCTGGATGAAGAATCCGGCGGCGTTCGCCGATCCGGCCCCAAGCCCCGCCGTGGCGGACAGTGCCGCCCCCCCCAATGCCAGACGCGAAACGGTCCCGATGATCCCCTGCTTCATCTCGACATGTCCCCCCCGGTCGTCGACCGACATGTTGCGCAACGTTGCGTTTGTAACATCACGTCACGCCCAAGACAGCAGCGCCGTCAAGCACTGTTCAAGGTCTCGATGAGATTGAATCCCTGAGGCAGGTCAAACCCCAGCCGGACGCTACGTCAACCCGTTGCAGAAAGTGGCGGCCGGAAGAACAGTCGGCGTTTCTCCACGGCGGCAGCCGGGGCGAATCGCGTAAAATTGATTCGGTTCTGCGCGGAGACTGGCAAACGCCAGACAAAAAGGGCGGAGCCGATGGCCCCGCCCTTGCTGCACCGCACAAGTACCTGGGAGATGATTACCGCGAGCGGGCCGCCATCGCTTCGAGGATGGCCGTGCCCATGTCGCCGGTCGACACCACCTGGACGGCGCCGGTGCCGGCGATGTCGGCGGTGCGGATGCCGCGGTCCAGCACGTCGGACACCGCGCCCTCGATCAGGTCGGCCTCGGCGCCGAGGTCGAAGCTGTAGCGCAGCATCATGCCGAAGCTGAGCAGCGTCGCGATCGGGTTGGCCTTGCCCTGGCCGGCGATGTCCGGGGCCGAGCCGTGCACCGGCTCGTACAGCGCCTTGCGGCGGCCGGTGGCGTCGGGCGCGCCGAGCGAGGCGGAGGGCAGCATGCCCAGGGACCCGGTCAGCATCGCCGCCTCGTCCGACAGCATGTCGCCGAACAGGTTGTCGGTGACGATGACGTCGAACTGCTTGGGGTTGCGCACCAGCTGCATGGCGCAGTTGTCGGCCAGCATGTGGCTGAGCTCGACGTCCGAGTACTGCTCCTGGTGCAGCTTCGTCACCTCCTCGCGCCACAGCCGGCCCGATTCCATGACGTTCATCTTCTCGACCGAGCACAGCCGGTTGCCGCGCTTGCGCGCCAGCTCGAAGGCCACGGCGGCGACGCGGCGGATCTCCGACGTCGTGTAGACCTGGGTGTTGATGCCGCGGCGCTCGCCATTGCCGAGATCGGTGATGCCGCGCGGCTCGCCGAAATAGACGCCGCCGGTCAGCTCGCGCACGATCAGGATGTCGAGGCCCTCGACCACCTCGCGCTTCAGCGACGAGGCGTCGGCCAGGGCCGGGTAGACCAGCGCCGGCCGCAGGTTGGCGAACAGCTCCAGGTCCTTGCGCAGGCGCAGCAGGCCGGCCTCGGGCCGGATCGAGAAGTCGACGCCGTCCCATTTCGGCCCGCCGACCGCGCCCAGCAGCACGGCGTCGACCGCCAGCGCCTTCTCCATGGTCGCGTCGGTGACCGGCACGCCGTTGGCATCGATCGAGCAGCCGCCGACCAGTTGCTCGTCGATGTCGAAGCCGACGGCGCGGTGGCTGCCCAGCCACTCGGCGGCGCGCTTGACCTCGCCCATCACCTCCGGGCCGATGCCGTCACCGGCCAGGACGAGGAGCTTCTTGTTGGCAGCCATGGGAAAACGACCTTCAGCGGGGTTGGAGGAAGGGGGGAGCGCGGCGGCTCAGGCGGCGAGCCAGGGCTGGGCCGCCTTGCGCTTGGCCTCGAAGCTGTCGATCTCGCCGGCCTGCTGCATCGTCAGGCCGATATCGTCCAGGCCGTTGATCAGGCAGTGCTTGCGGAACGGATCGAGGTCGAAGCGGATCTTCTGGCCGTCCGGCCGGGTGATCTCCTGCGTCTCCAGGTCGACCGTGACGGTCGAGTTGGCGCCGTTCTCGGCGTCCTTCATCAGCAGGTCGACCTGCTCCTGCGGCAGGGCGATCGGCAGGATGCCGTTCTTGAAGCAGTTGTTGTAGAAGATGTCGGCGAAGCTGGGCGCGATGACGCAGCGGATGCCGAAATCCAGCAGCGCCCAGGGCGCATGCTCGCGCGACGAGCCGCAGCCGAAATTGTCGCCCGCGACCAGCACCTGCGCCTTCTGATAGGCCGGGCGGTCGAGCACGAAATCCTTCGGGTTGCCCTGCTCGTCCGTGCGCAGCTCGTAGAACAGCCCGGCGGCGAGGCCGGTGCGCTTGATCGTCTTCAGGAACTGCTTCGGGATGATCATGTCGGTGTCGACATTGACGATCGGCAGTGGTGCTGCGACGGCGGTGAGCGTGGTGAAGGGCTGCATGGCGGCGGCTGTGCTCAAAGGGGAGGACGGGCAAGTCATGCCACAGCCGGCCGCCGGCCCAAAGCGCGGAATCGTCACCATCCCCGCGGTGCAATTGCCTTGTGAGTCCCCCCTCCCCTCGCGGGAGGGGGCTAGGGGGAGGGGTTGGCGGGCGAAGAGAGCAGACCCGGTGCCGGTTCGGACGG
>NZ_JANX01000354.1 GCF_000767795.1 Inquilinus limosus MP06
CGCTGGGCCTGCCGAAGCGCAGCCTAGTGCGCCGCTTCAAGGCCGAGACGGGGCTGAGCTTCGTCCAGTGGCGGCACCACGCCCGGCTGATCCGGGCGGCGGCATTGCTCGGCGACGGGGCTTCGGTGACCGAGGCGGCTCTGGCCGTCGGCTATGACAGCATCAGTGCCTTCATCACCCGCTTCCGCGCCGGCTTCGGGGTGACACCCGGGCGGTTCGCCCCCGGCCCGAGCTGTGCCGCAAATAAGGCGGGCCGTGACCCCGGATCGGCGCGATGACGCCATGTTTGCGCGCTGGAATGGCCTGAACGATATGACGGGGAAGCCATGGATCACGAGAGTCCGATTGCGGCGCGGCGGGGCCTGAACGACGAAGGCCAGCGCGCGACATCGCGGCCGGCCAGCCGTTCGGCCGAGAACGAGGCGCGGATGGTTGCTCATCTGCGCTCGGTCCTGCTGGCGCCCGGCCGCTCGCATGTCTGGGAGTGACCCGATTTCTGCGAGTGCAAATTCGTGGTAAAATTCAATTAAATATTGCCTGCGGGCGAGGATCCGATGGTGTCGGAGCGGCTTCGGCTGGAGGACGTTCCGGCCGCGTTCATTGCGGCCTGGAACCGTCACGACACAACATCACTGGCCGCGCTGTTCGCGGAGGACGCGGACTTCGTCAATGTCGTCGGCCTGTGGTGGCGGAGCCGGGTGGAAATCGAGGCCGCCCATGCGGCAACCCACGAGACCATCTTCAAAGAGAGCCATCTGGAAGGCGAGATCGCTGAGATCACTCGCCTGGGGCCCGCGGGGGCTGCCGCCTTGCACGTGACTTGGACGCTGACCGGCCTGGGCTCGCCGGACGGCACTCCGGCCGAACCGCGGCAAGGCATACTGCTTCTGGTGCTGACCGAGGCCGTGGGCGGCTGGCGGATCCGGATCGCCCAGAACACCGATATCGTGCCGGGTGCGCTCGCGCCGCCGTGACCGCCTGACCTTCCGCTAGCTTCGCCCCAGCACCCCGGCGCTCGGGCGGGCGGCGATGCGATCCCACCAGGCGGCCAGCCGCTCGTGCCGGCCCAGCAGGTCTCGCCCCTCGGGCGCCATCCGGAAATAGTCGATGACCGGGGCGGCGTGCAGGTCGGCGAGGCTGGGCGCCCCGCCCGCCAGCCACGGGCCGTCGCCGAGGAAGCCTTCGAGCACGTCCAGGCACAGCCCGGCGCGCGGCAGGGCGGCGGCGATCAGGGCCTCGTCGCTCGGCCGGCCCGCCTTCGGCTTGGACACCCGCTCGACATAGATGTCCCAGACCAGCGGGCGATAGGCGTAGCTGTCGAGCACGCCGATGACCTGCGTCATCCGGGCCCGGCCGCGGGCGTCGGCGGGCTGCAGCGCCGGCCCGGGAAACGCCTCGTCGACATAGCGGGTGATCGCCGCGGTCTCGTACAGCGCGAAGCCGTCATGCTCGAAGGCCGGGATACGGCCGAAGGGGTGGCGGCCGAGATAGCCCGGCGGCGGCCCCTCGGCGGCGAAGATGTCGACCTCGACCAGGTCGAAGCCCACACCCTTCTCCTGCAGCGCCATCAGGACGGCGCGGACATAGACGCTGTAGCGGGCGCCGTAGAGGATCGGGGTCATGGGACCTGCACCTGCCGCTCGGCGTCGACCACCAGGGCTCCGTTCCGCTCCAGCTGGTAGCGGCCGGTATAGGTGCCGGGCGCCCAGCCCTCGGGCGGGGCGCGCCGCCCGCTGAAGGCGGTCCAGAGATTCTTCGAGTCCGTCAGCACCGTGCGGTACTGGAACACCTGCGTGCCGTCCGGGCCGTTGATGGTCACGGTCTGGGTGTCGCCGGCCCGCACGCCGAAGCTTTCGGCCCACACCACCAGCGGCGCATTCCGGCCGCCCTTGACGTCGGCATACTCCCCGCGGCGTGCCGCGTCCCAGTCGACCTGGCCGGCGGCGAAGCCGGCGGTCAGCAGGGCGGTCGGGATATAGGGCACGTCCATGGCCCACAGCGAATGGCCGGTCTTGTTGCAGCCCGACTCGACCGGCAGCGCGGTGAAGGGGTCGATGAACGTCGCTTTCCTGCTGGCGTCCTCCCTGAATACGCTGAACTCGACATGCGGGAACTCGGTATTGCCGGACAGGCCGATCTGGCCCAGCGTCTGCCCGGCCTTCACCGTGTCGCCCGGCTTCACCCGGACGCTGCCCTGCTTCATATGGGCGTAGCGGGTGAACCAGCCGCCGCCATGGTCGATGGTGACGCCGTTGCCGGCCGTCTTGCCCCTGACCGCGTCGGCACCGCGCTGGTCGACCGAGACGTCCGGCTCGCCGTCGCGGACACCGGCCACGGTGCCGTCGGCCGCCGCCAGGATGTCGACGCCCTTGCGCATCGCGGCCAGGTCACGCAGGCGGATGTCGGTGCCGTTGTCGCCGTTGTAGCCCAGCCGGTCGCAGCGGAAGTTGCCGAAGCGCGGCCCGGGCTCGGCATCGATATAATTCTGGATGAAGCAGTCCTGGCCCAGGGTGCAGGCGGCCGGCCAGGCGAAGCGGGGCTCCTGCTCCTGCGCGGAGGCCACGGGCGCGGCGAGAAGGACGAGTCCGATCAGGGCGCTCCGCATCATCCGCTGTCTCCGTCCCTAAAGGGTCACCACCCGGATCCGCCGGCCCTGCACCGCGAGCGCGATGCCGCCGCGCTTCAGCGCCAGCGCGTCCTCGCCGAACAGCTCGCGGCGCCAGCCGTGCAGCGCCGGCACCTCGGCGTCGTCGTCCATGGCGATGGCCTCCAGGTCGTCGCTGCCGGCGACCAGCTTCTGGGCCACGCCCTCGTCCTCGCATTTCATCTTCAGGAGCACGCGCATCAGCTCGACCAGCGGCGCGATGCCGGGCGGGGTCGGCGGGCGCTGCGCCAGCTTGGGCGCCTGGTCCGGCGGCGTCGCAAGGCCACGCTCGACCGCCGCGATCAGCCCCTGGCCCTGCCAGCCCTCGGCCATGTTGCGGCTCATGCCGCGGATCCGGGCCATGGAATCGAGGTCGCGCGGAGTGTGGGCGGCGATCTCCAGGAGGGCCTCGTCCTTCAGGATACGGCCGCGCGGGATGTCGCGTTTCTGCGCCTCGCGCTCGCGCCAGGCCGCCACCTCGCGCAGGATCGACAGGAACTTGGCCGAGGCGTTGCGCGGCTTCAGCCGCAGCCAGGCCTGGTCCGGCTCGGTGCGATAGGTGCCGGGGTCGCAGAGGATCGCCATCTCCTCGGCCAGCCAGGCCTCGCGGCCCGACTTGGTCAGCTGTTTGCGCAGCGCCTCGTAGGCCGGGCGAAGATGGATCACGTCGGCCAGGGCATAGTCGATCTGGCGCTCGGTCAGCGGCCGGTGCGACCAGTCGGTGAAGCGCGAAGATTTGTCGATCCGCGCATTGGCCAGCTTGCCGACCAGGTTCTCGTAGCTGACCGATTCGCCGAAGCCGCAGACCATCGCCGCGACCTGGGTGTCGAACAGCGGCGTCGGCACCCGCCCGGTCAGATGCACGAAGATCTCCACGTCCTGGCGGGCGGAGTGGAAGACCTTCAGCACCTTCGGGTTGTGCACCAGCGTGAACAGCGGCTCCAGGTCGATGCCGGAGGCCAGCGGGTCGATGGCCGCCGCCTCGTCCAACCCGGCGATCTGCACCAGGCACAGCTTCGGCCAGAAGGTGTGCTCGCGCATGAACTCGGTGTCGATGGCGATGTAGTCGGCCGCTGCCATGCGGTCGCAGAAGGCGGCGAGCTCGGCGGAGGAGGTGATCAGAGTCATCCTCAGCGTTGTAGCGGATGACTCCCCCGGTTGCCGAGTGCTTTACGCCGATTCGCTGAACGGAATGTCGCAGGTGCCGAATCCGTCTAGGCTTGGGCGCGAACCGGGATGAGGGCCGGGGCGGGAACGAAGCCATGCTTTCGCCATGGCGGTCCGGGAGCGTGGAGACGGCGGCAAGGAGGGCGGCATGAGACGATCCCTGGCATTGACGGCGGCCGTGGCCGTGCTGGCGGCGACCCTGCCTTTTGCCGGCGCGGCCGGGCGGGAGGAGGCGCCGTCAGGCCTGTTCCGGGTCGGCGACACCGGCGTGCGCTGCCTGAAGCAGCCCTGCCCGTGGCGCGGCGTGGTGCCGGTCGATGACGAGAGCGTCGCCGCCGGCACCGTGCCGCCGGCCTATGCGGGGGACGCGCCGCCGGTGATCGCGGCCCGGCCCGAGCTGCTGGAGCAGGCCCGTAACGAGATCTGGCGCGCCTGGGCATCGGGCGGCTGCCTCCTGGTTCATGGCCGGTTCGAACGCCGCGGCGCCGCGGCGGTGCCGATGCTGTCGGTCGACCGGATCATCGGGCCGTGCAGCCGATAGCCGGGCATGCGTTGATCGTTTTCGGCCGGCAGGGCCGCTTGGCGAGAGGGGAAAGCGGTGCCGACGACGCTGAGAGTCATCGCCATCATCGAGTTCGTACTGAGCGCCTTCGTGACGCTGTGGTGCTGGTTCGGGGATCCGAGGAGCTTCTTCCTGGGGCTGATCTTCCTGTTCTCCGGCTTCGTCTCCGCCGCAGTGTTCGTCGCGCTCGCCCGGGTTCTGGAGAATTCCGAGCTGATGCGGGCGGAGCTCGGCCTGCTGCGGGACGATCTGTGGCGGGAGCTCAAGACGTTGCGGGACGGTGGCGGACCCGCGCCGAGCCGGTCGCCATCGCCCCCGCCGCCGCGCCCGTCGACGGCACCGATCCGTGAATCGACCGATCCGGTCACCCGCCGGGTCACCTATGTCTATAACGGCGTGAGCTATGACAGCCGCCTCGCCGCCGTGGCCCAGCTCGCCGAGGACGAGCGGCGCGGGCAGAAGCGTCCGGCCGACTGACACGAGCCCGCCATCCCCCATCAGCCCAGCTCCCCGAACAGCCGGTGCAGCCCGGCGCGGCTTTCGAAGCCGATGCCGGGCAACTGCGGCAGGCCGGCCAGACCGTCGCTGACGGTGGCATCGTCGCCGAGCCCGCCGAAGGGATGGAAGCAGAGCGGGTTGACCTCGGCGCCGCCCAGCCCGAGCGCGGCGACGACATGCAGGGTGAACAGGTGCCCGCCATGCGGCCAGAACGCCCGGCGCGGCCAGCCCGCGGCGGTCATGGCGTCGACGATCTGCAGAAAGCCGGGCAGGCCATAGCAGTGCACCGGGTCGAACAGCAGGATGTCGCGGTCGGGCCGCAGCCCGCCATGCCGCGCCAGCAGCCGGGCCTCGGCCGCGGAGAACAGCGCCTCGCCCGACGCGACCGGTCCCGGATAGGCGGCCGTCACCGCCGCCTGGGTCGGGAAGTCGTGCGGGTCGCAGACATCCTCGAACCACCACAGCCCGAGCGGCGCCAGCGCGGCGGCCGCTTCCAGCGCGGCGGGGCCGTCATAGGCGTTCATCGCGTCGACGGCGAGGTTTCCGGGGCCGCCCAGCGCCGCCGCCGCGACCTCGATCCGGCGGAGGTCCCGCGCCGGCCCGGCCGTGCCGATCTTGATCTTGGCGCGGGTGTAGCCGAGATCGGCCAGCCGGTGCATCTCCTCCCCCAGCCGGGCGAGATCCTCCTGTGGATACAGGTAGCCGCCGCCGGCATAGACCGGCACGCGCTCCGGCGCCGGCTCCGCCTGCCCGAGGCGATCGGCCAGGAAGCGATGCAGCGGCAGGCCGGCGATCTTTGCGGCGGCGTCCCACAGTGCCATGTCGAGGGTGCCGACCGCGACGCAGCGCTCGCCATGGCCGCCCGGCTTCTCCCCGGCCATCATCGCGGCCCAGGCGCGGAACGGGTCGAGATTGGTCCCGGCCGCATCGGCCAGGGACGCGGCCAGCAGCCTGGGCGCGAAGCGCTCGCGGATCAGCCCGCCCTGCGCGAACCGGCCGATCGACCCGAAGCCCCAGCCGACGACCGGCCATCCGTCTCGCACCACGTCGGTGACCACCGCGACGATGCTGGTGGTCAGCCCGCCGGACGGGATGGCCGGATCGGCATAGCGCGAGATCGGGACCGACCGCTCCCGGATATCGACGATCCGCATCGGCTATCCCTCCCAGTCCAGGCCGAGGTCGAGGATCGGCGCCGAATGGGTGATCCAGCCGGTGGAGATCAGGTCGACGCCCGTGGCGGCGATGGCCGGCACCGTCTCCGCCGTCACCCGGCCTGACGCCTCGGTCACCGCCCTTCCGTCGACCCGGCGCACCGCCTCGCGCAGTCGGTCGAGCGTCATGTTGTCCAACAGCACGGCGTCGATGCCCTCGGCCAGCGCCTCGTCCAGCTGGTCGAGCGTGTCGACCTCCACCTCGATCTTCACCAGATGGCCGATCGCGGCGCGGGCCTGGGCGATCGCCGGCCGCACCCCGCCGGCCACGGCGACGTGGTTGTCCTTGATCAGCACCGCGTCATCCAGGCCGAAGCGGTGGTTGACGCCGCCGCCGGCACGGACGGCGTGCTTCTCCAGCGCCCGCAGCCCCGGCGTGGTCTTGCGGGTGCACGGCGACTGCGCGCCTTGTACGGCCGGGCGGCCGCGGC
>NZ_JANX01000355.1 GCF_000767795.1 Inquilinus limosus MP06
GACGGCGATGCGGGCTTGGCGTTCGGGGGACGACGCTGATCGGTCATTTCGGCTTTGGTATGGCCGATGCGGGGCCGTTACGCAACCGGAGCAGAGAGGCGGACGACACGGAACGGACGTAATCGACACGACCCTCGGAAAAGCGCTTGCACCACCCCCGACGCTATGGCAGGTTCCGCGCCGCCTTGGACGGGCGGGCTGCCGTAGCTCAGTGGTAGAGCACTCCCTTGGTAAGGGAGAGGTCCTGAGTTCAATCCTCAGCGGCAGCACCAGCGTTCCTTCCCCGATCCGCCCCATCCCGCGCCGCCGGCCTTCAGCTGTGTCGATCGATGGTGCGATAGATCCGGGCTCCTGTCTCATCGCGTGCAAACACGGCCAGCCCCGCGAAGACCGCGGCATAGTCCGGAAAAGCCGTGGCGAAGGCCTGGATCAGCCTGCGGTTGCGCTGGTCGGCATCGGAGTCGCCGGTCCACGGTCCGACCTCCTGCACCAGCTTCAGGAACAGCTGCCCGTCGAGATCGTAGAGCCCGAGCTCGCCGATGGTGAAAGCCTGCCCGCCCAGGGTCCAGGTGCGGGGCCATGGGCCCTGCAGCTCCTGCGGCCGCTGCAGAGGGCTTGCTGCGGCCTCCTTCCGGATATCCGACTGCAGCGCGATCTGCAGATTCGGCCCACGATCCGCCAGGATCCCGGCCCAGTCATAGAGCAGGGTGGCGGTGAAGGCGTGGCCCTTGTCGCGCTCGATCCTGGCCGCGTTCAGCAGATCCGTGACCGACCGCCCGGCAATGGTGGTGAGCGCCGCCTGGAAGTGGGCAACGCGCCAGTCCGGCCCGGCGATCATCCACAGCACGAAGGTCCAGCGCTGATGCCCGCTCTTGCCCTCAATGACGGCATAGCCCTGCTTCGCAGCCTTGCCGTACCTCACCGTGACCTTGCCTTCGGCCGGATCGAAGGTGCCGCAGGGCATCGCGCCGCCGCCCTTCTCGGCCCCGGTCAGCAGCAGCGTGCGGCGGATAACCGGATCCTGGAAGGGACTGACCAGGCTGACAATCGAGCGCAGGGCGCTGGCGAAGCCGTCGCGCCCCATGGCATGCGCGGCCTCCGGGGTCAGCTGGCTGAAGGCCCCATCAAGATCGCCGTCGACGATCCTGCGGGCGAAGTCGAGCCCCGCCTGATCGAGCGCCGCGCGATCGCCGGCCGCGATCTCGTCGTCATGCGCGCACCAGACGGCAAAGAAGTGGATATCGAACTGAGCCGACGCCGGCGCGGCGCCGAGCCACATCAAGAGGGATGCGACAATTGCCACGCCGACACGCATCACCGTCTCCGCCGCCATGCTCCGCGGATCAGTGTGACGGAGATTCGCCGCGCGGGCGAGACGTGGCGGCAGGGCTCAGCTGGCGAGGCCTACAGCCGGCGGCAGAGGTGCTGTGCGCCCGAGATCACGGGCCGCGCGCTCCGCGTCCGGGACGGAGCGGAACTCCTGGCCCTCGAGATGCTGGAAGCGGGAATCGGAAGCGTAGAAACGGAAGCCGCGCTTCTGGGCGACGACGATACCAATCGCCTCGCCCGCGACCTCGATCGTGAACGCTTCGGAACGAACCATGATGGACCTCTGGGGAGACGGCGTGACAAGCGCCGGACAGTGGCGGAAGCGATGGGGGAACAGGGCGGCTATGCCGTCAGTTCCGCCACCGCCCGGCCGAACGATCGGAGGTCGGGAGGGTCGGTCTGGGGTTTCTCGCCAACATGTCATCCTTCCGTGTCTTTGCCGCGGCTCTACAAGGAAAGCGCACGGCTCCTCGCCCTCTTCGGGGCGCGACTCGTCTGCTGGCATCAAGTGCTCGGCGGCCTTCATGAGGGGCCGCTCTTGAGGGCGACCCTCGCGCAGAGGGCCATGACTGTCAACGCCTAATACGCAGGCAATGTGAATAAAATTTCTTGTCAAATGAAAGTGTCGTTAAATCGAAGTATTACTCGACGATCATTCGTTCCAGCGTTTCCAGCCGGTCAGCCTCCGCCGCCGGCTTGTCCCAGCGGATGCGGTGGATCCGGGGGAATCGCATCGCGACACCGGATTTGTGACGGGTGGAGCGGTGGACGCTGTCGAATGCGACCTCCAGCACCAGCCGCGGCTCGACCTCGCGGACCGGGCCGAAGCGCTTGACCGTATGGTTGCGCACCCAGCGGTCGAGCTGCGCCAGCTCCTCGTCGGTGAAGCCGAAATAGGCCTTGCCCACCGGCACCAGCCGCTCGCCCTCCGGCTCGGTCCGCCAAGTGCCGAAGGTGTAGTCGGAGTAGAAGGACGACCGCTTGCCATGGCCCCGCTGGGCATACATCAGCACGGTATCGAGGGTCAGCGCCCCGCGCTTCCACTTGAACCACGGTCCCTTCGGCCTGCCGGCGACATAGTCGCTGTCGCCGCGCTTCAGCATCAGCCCCTCGATCGCCTGGGCCCGGGCGTTGTCGCGCAGCGCCGCCAGCTCATCCCAGCTCTCGAACGGGATCAGCGGCGACAGGTCCATGCGCGCCGGGCGCTCCCGCGCGATCCAGGACTCGAGCCGAATGCGCCGGGCGTCGAGGGGCAGCGGCCGCAGGTCCTCGTCGCCCTCGAACAGGATGTCGTAGAGCCGCACCCAGGCCGGGTAGTCCTCCATCATCCGGGCGGTGATCGCCTTGCGGTTCAGCCGCTGCTGCAGGTCGTTGAACGGCGCCACCGCGCCGTCGCGCGCCACCAGCAGCTCGCCGTCCAGCACGGCGTGGAAGCGGATGGTGTCGGCCAGGTCCGGGAAGGCACCGGTGACGTCGTCGCCGCTGCGCGAATAGATCCGCGGCGGCCGGTCGCCGCGGCCGACCACCTGCACGCGGATGCCGTCCCATTTCCACTCCGCCCGGTAGGCGGCGGGGTCGAGCCCGGCGATGTCCTCGGCCTCCAGCGGATGCGCCAGCATCAGCGGCCGGAAGGTGGCGCGGTCGCCGATCTCCGGCTTCGGCCCCTGCCCCGACAGCCAGACGAACAGCTCCTCATAAGGCGGCTCCAGCGCGTGCCACAGCTCCTCGATGTCGTCGACCGGCTGGCCGCCCCATTCCGCCAGCGCCACCTTGGCCAGGCGCGCCGAGACGCCGATCCGCAGGGCCCCGGTGATCAGCTTCAGCAGCGCGAAGCGCTCCGACGCCTCCAGCGAATCGAGCCAGCGCTCGATCAGCAGCGGCGCCGCGGCCCGGGAGGTGGCCCGAAGCTCCTCCACCACCTCGGTGATGCTCGGCTCGCGGTTGGCGCCCGGCTTGCGCGGCCAGATCAGGGCGACGGTCTCGGCCAGGTCGCCGACGAAATCGTAGGACCAGCCGAACAGCGCCTCGTCGACCCGCCCGACCGCCAGGTTGCGGATGGTCGACGCCTTGGCGGCGGCGAAGGTCAGGGCACCGGTCAGCGCCGCCAGCGCCCAGCCGCGATCGGGGTCGGGGGTGTGCTCGAAATAATCCGTGAGCAGCCGGATCTTGCCGTTGCGCGACGGCATGTAGACCAGCCCCTCGATCAGCGCCGCGAACGCTCTCATGCGCTGTCGTCCTCCTCGAAGCCGATCAGCGCCAGGGCCCGGGCGGCGCGGCCCGACTTGCGGACCTGGTGGATCAGCGCCTCCTCCCGGCCATGGGTCACCCACACCTCTCCGGCCTCGACCTCCTCGATGGTGGCGCAGAGCTCGTCCCAATCCGCGTGATCGGAAATGATCAGCGGCAGCTCGACCCCGCCCTGCCGGGCGCGCTGGCGCACCCGCATCCAGCCCGAGGCGGCAGCCACCACCGGGTCCGGCAGGCGGCGCGACCAGCGGTCGGCGCTGGCCGAGGGCGGTGCCAGCACGATCTGCCCGGCCAGCTCGGCCTTCGACGCCTCGGTGGCCGGCAGCAGCGGTCCGAGCGGAACGCCGAGCGATTCGTAGAGATCGCACAGCGCCTGCAGCGCGCCGTGGATGTAGATCGGCCGGTCCCAGCCGGCCTGGCGCAGCAGGCGTATCACCCGCTGGGCCTTGCCGAGGGCGTAGACACCGACGAGATGGGAGCGTTCGGGGAACAGGGCGACGGAGTGCAGCAGCTTGCCGATCTCCTCCCCATCCGGCGGGTGACGGAACACCGGCAGGCCGAAGGTCGCCTCGGTGACGAAGACGTCGCAGACGACCGGCCGGAACGGCAGGCAGGTCGGGTCGGGACGACGCTTGTAGTCGCCGGAGACCACGACACGGCTGCCGGCATGCTCCAGCACGATCTGGGCCGAGCCCAGGACGTGCCCCGCCGGCACGAAGGTGACGTCGACCTCGCCGATCCGCCGGGTCTCGCCGAGCGTCACGGGCTGCAGGCTGCGGCCCGCCTCCTCGCCATAGCGGGCGCGCATGATCGCCAGCGTCTCCGCCGTCGCCAGCACCGCGCGGTTGTTGGGCCGGGCGTGGTCGGAATGGCCGTGGGTAACCAGCGCCCGCTCCACCGGCCGCACCGGGTCGACATGGAAGCCGCCGGGCTCCACCAGCAGGCCTTCGGGCTGGACTCGGATCCATTGGTCGGGGCGCGGGGTCGGCATGACAGCGACGATAGGGCGTCGACCGGGATGCGGCCAGACCTCCGGTTCAAAACTGACCTGCGGCTCCTTGAGCGCTTACGTCCGGCGATGTATATTGACGATATTTATATAAACATTCAGGTCGTCTCCATGGCACTCCAGATCGCGAACCCCAAGGTGGTGGAGAAGGTGGAGCGGCTGGCCCGAGCGACCGGACTGACCAAGACGGCCCTGGTCGAACGCGCAGTCGACCGTCTCGCCGAAGACATCGGGATCTCCGCTGGCGCTGATCGTTTTGCGTCCCTGCTGTCGCAGTTGGACCGCATCCCTGACCGAGCCGACGCCTTCGATCCGCTGAACTGGGATACGCAGGGTCTGCCGAAGTGATCGCGGTCGATACCTCTGCGATCGTCGCAATCGCCTTCAACGAGCCTGAGCGTCAAGCCTTTGTCGAGGCGATCCGGCAAGCAGACAGGGCGTTGATCAGCACGGTATCGGTGGTCGAATCCCGAATGGTGATCTTCGCTCGGCGCGGGCCGAGGGCTATTACCTTCCTCGACGATCTCCTGCGCCTGCCGCCTTTCGAGTTCGTCGCTCCCGACGTAGCGGAAATGGACGCCGCCTATTCTGCCTTCGTCGCTTTCGGACGGGGCAGCGGCCATCCGGCGCAGCTCAATTTCGGCGATGTCTTCAGCTACGCCCTCGCCAAGGTCAGGGGACTACCATTGCTCTATAAGGGCGACGATTTTGCCCAGACCGACGTGCGGAGCGCCGTGACGATCTGACCACCGCTTCGGTCAGTCCAGCGACGCCACCGGCGCCGGCTTGCACGAGAGATCATCCCCCTCGGCCCGCTTGGCCAGCCAGACGCCGGCGAACTGGTCGGCGAAGTACCATTTGCCGCTGAAGGCGGCGGCGCCGTCCTGGAAGGCGAAGGTCACGGTGCCGATGCCGAACTTGTCGCTCCAGGTGAAGCGGTAGAGGCCGCCGCCCAGGGCCTCGCCGTCGCTGAGCGTCCCGTCATAAGGCCCGGCCGAGGCGTCGACGACGTGATAGCAGCCGCCATGCCGGTCCGGCAGGAAGGTCAGCACCGCCGGGGCCAACACGCCGCCCGAGGTGACCTGCCCGCGATAGGTGCCCGACGGCACCGGCGGGTCCGCCGCCAGGGCGGGGGCCGTGAAGCCGAGCAGCAGGACGACCAGGAGGGCGATGCGTCGCATGGCCCCGGATGCTGCCGGCTGCGGCGCCGCTTCGCAACCCCGGATCTTGCCTTTCGGCGACGGCGGACGCAGGGTGCGGCCCGTTCGCGAGAGAGACCGCATGCCTCTGCCCGTCTGGTGCTTCGGCGCCGCCCATATCGACCGCCAGGCCCGCGCCCATCGCGCCGTCCGCCTGGGCACCTCGAATCCGGTGACGATCCGCACCAGCCTGGGCGGCGTGGCCCGCAACGTGGCCGAGACCCTGGCCCGGCTGGGCCTGCCGGTCGGCCTGGTCAGTCGCTTGGGGTCCGATCCGTCGGCCGAGCGGATCCTGGCCGAGATGGCGCGGCTGGGGCTCGACCTGTCCCTGGTCGGCCGGTCGGAGACCAGCGGCACCGCCAGCTACACCGCGGTGCTGGAGCCGGGCGGCGAGATGGCGGTGGCGATCGCCGATATGGGCATCTATGACGAGATGGGGCCGGAGGCGCTGGCCCCAGCCCTGGCGGCAGCGCGACCGGCTGCAGCCTGGTTCGTCGACGCCAACCTGCCGGCCGAGGGGCTGGCCGCCGTGCTGTCCCATCCCGGCCGGCCGGCGCTGGTGGCGGTCGACGCCGTATCCTCGCCGAAAGCCGAGAAGCTGCGTGGCCTGCTGGGCCGCATTGACCTGCTGTGCCTCAACCGCGACGAGGCCGAGGCGATCACCGGCCAGCCGGTGTCCGACGAGGCGACGGCCTGGTCGG
>NZ_JANX01000356.1 GCF_000767795.1 Inquilinus limosus MP06
GACAAAGTGAAACGGGCCGGCTGGGGAACCAGCCGGCCCGTCTGCTTTGGGAGTGAGAAACCTCAGCCCATCGCCTCGATCGGATCGCGCCGCGCATTGTCCGGCGGGGTGCGGCGAACGCCGGGCTGGGCGGCCCAGGCCGCGGCGTTAGCGATGACCGTCTGCACCTGGGCGTTGTGGTAGCTCGGGAAGGTCTCGTGCCCCGGCCGGAAGTAGAAGATCCGGCCGTAGCCGCGGCGATAGGTCAGGCCGCTGCGGAACACCTCGCCGCCCTTGAACCAGCTGACGAAGACCAACTCGTCCGGCTCCGGCACGTCGAAGAACTCGCCATACATCTCCTCCTGCGGGATCTCGATGTAGCGGTCGAGCCCGGCGGCGATCGGATGCGCCGGGGCGGTCACCCAGATCCGCTCGGTCTCGCCGTCCTTGCCGTGCACCCGCCAGTTGACGCTGCAGCTGGTGCCCATCAGGCGGCGGAAGATCTTCGAGTAGTGGCCGGAATGCAGCACGATCAGGCCCAGCCCGCCCATGACGTGGCGGCGCACCCGCTCGACCACGGCGTCCGAGACCTTCTCATGCGCCTTGTGGCCCCACCACAGCAGCACGTCGGTGCGGTTCAGCGCCTCGTCGGTCAGCCCGTGCTCGGGCTGGTCCAGCGTCGCGGTGGCGACCGGGAAGCCGCGCTGGCGCAGCGGGTCGGCGATCGCCTCATGGATGCCGTCGGGATAGAGGGCCGAGACCTCGGGGTTCTGCAGCTCGTGCCGGTACTCGTTCCAGACCAGCAGGCGGGGGAGGGCCATGTCGGATGTCTCCAGGGTTGGGCGGCCGGTCGGTCAGGGCAGGGTTTCGGACAGCGACACCCATGTCCCGTCCTGGGCGCCCGACCGCATGCAGGCGAAGCTGGTGGCGAGGGAATGGATGTTGTCCTCGCCGGAGGTGAAGTAGCGCGGCGGCTTGCCCCGGACGGCATCGGCGAAGGCGTTCAGCGTGCCGGCGCGGTCGATCAGCGCCATCGGCTCCAGCGGCAGGTCCTTGGTGGTGCCGTCGGGCCGGCGCAGCATCGCCTTGTCGGCGACGGCGCCCTCCCGGCCGCGCGCCCACCAGACGAGTTCGCCCTCCTCGCATTCGATCGCCCATTCGCCGGTCCAGGTGGTCGGTGTGCCGCGCGACACCCAGGAGCCGCTGTAGGACACCATCAGCCCGCTTTCGAGCGCCAGCAGGGCGTGCGCCGCCGCGTGGTCCTTGAACGGGCTGTCCGGTGTGTTCCAGCTGCGGCAGGCCACCCGCTGCACATTCTCGCCGAAGATCATGCGCATCAGGTCGAAATGGTGGATCGCCATGTCCAGCAGCAGCGGGCCGGGGATGTCATGATACCGGTGACCGGTGACCTTCCAGTTCTGGCGGAAGTCGATCAGCGCCGACAGCGGCCGGCCATAGGTGCCGTCGCGCACCAGGTCGGCCACCAGCTTCACCGCCGCCTGGTAGCGGTAGTTCTGGCTGACCATCAGCACCCGGTTGGCCTTCTTGCCCAGGGCGATCAGCTCCCGCGCCTCCTCCAGCGTCGAGGTGAAGGGCTTCTCGACCAGCACATGCTTGCCGGCCTTCAGCGCGGCCTCGCTGACACTCTTGTGCCCGGCGGTCGGCAGCACGGCCAGGACGCCTTCGGCCTCGACGCCGGCAAGGGCGGCGTCGAGGCTGGGGAAGCACTTCTCCTCGGCCAGGCCCAGAGTCTCCTGGGCCTGCTTCAGCACCTGGGGGTTGGCATCGACGAAGCCGACGACATCGACCGCCTTGACCTGCGGCAGGATGGTGTGGGCCCAGTTCATGCCCCAGCCGCCCAGGCCGACCTGGATCACCTTGACCGACACTTTCGTCTCCCTTCGTCGCTCGGGTTGCGTGTGATGCCTACCAGCGGCCGCCGCGGCTCAGCCGGTTCAGGTCCTTCTGCAGCTGCGCCAGGTTGGTCGTGGCGTCGCCCTGCTTCGACAGGGTGCTGTGGACCGCGTTCCAGAACAGGGACGAGACCTCGCTGTAGCGCTCCCCGGTCACCGCCGACGGGCGGGCCACGGCGCTGTCCAGCACCTGCCGCGTCACCTTGAAGAAGGGGCGCTTCTCCAGGATCTCCGCGTCCTCGTACAGGGCCGGGATGGTCGGCTGGTAGCCGCCTTCGAGGGCGCGGCGCTTCTGCTCGTCCCGGGAGGTCAGGTAGACGGCGAAGGCTGTCGCCTCCTTGGGGCTCTTGGAATATTTCGAGACGGCGATCTGCCAGCCGCCGAGCGTCGCGGCGTTGCGCCCGCCCTCGCCGTCGCCCTTCGGCAGCGGGGCATAGCCGACCTTGCCCTTGACCGGGCTGTCGCCGGCCTCCGCCAGGCTGGCGGCGTAGGGCCAGTTGCGCATGAAGGCGGCATTGCCGGACTGGAACACGCCTCGGGCGTCCTCCTCCATGTAGTTCAGCACGCCGTCGGGCGAGATCGTGCCGATCCAGGAGGCGGCAGTGTCCAGCGCCTTGGCCGCCTGCGGGTTATCGACCGTGATCTTGCCGTCCGGCCCGACGATCGAGCCGCCGCCGAAGCTGGCGATCCATTCCAGCGCGTCGCAGGTCAGCCCCTCATAGGCCCGGCCCTGGAAGACGAAGCCGAAGAAGCGGTCGTTGCCGGCCTTGCGCTCGCCCTCCTGGATGGTCCTGGCGGCCTCGGTCAGCTCGGCCCAGGTTGCAGGCACCTTGAGCTTGTACTTGTCCAGCAGGTCCTGGCGGTAATACAGCAGCCCGGCATCGGTGTACCAGGGCAGGGCCAGCAGCTGGCCGTCGCGGGTCAGCCCCTCGACGATGCTGGGGAAATACTGGTCGATGGTGGCTTGGTCGACCTGCTGCTTCAGGTCGATGAAATGGCTGCCCAGGATGCCGGGCCAGATCACATCGACCTGGAACACGTCGATGTCGCTCGACTTGCCGGTCAGGAACTGCTGGTACAGGGCCAACTGCTCCGAGGTGGATTGCGGCGCGGCGACGACCTTCACCATGTTGCCGGTCTTGGCAGACCAGGCCTTGGCGGCCTCGTCGCAGAGCCGGGACTGGATGCCGGTGGAGCCGCAGGCGAAGGTGATCTCGGCGCCGAACACCGCCGGCGAGGCTGCCAGGGCGAGGGCGAGAGCGGCGAGAGCGGTCAGGTGTTTCCCGGACATGGTTCCTCCTGTGGTCTCGACGAACGGATTCTGGCGTCCATTGCAATCGTTTTCAGATTAGTGGCGCGGGGCCGTTTGGCAACCGGCAATCGGTCGAACCAAGCGGGGCGGCCGGTCGGCGCGCCTGCCGGTCGGAAGGGTGCAGGAGTATCCTAAGGACTCGCCATCAGCCTCGCCGGTCCTGTATCTACAACCCATGGTCGTGGCGGCCATGATGCAGCTCGAATTTTTCTCGATGCCCGGATCGATAAAAAAATGGACATAAATAAATATTCCATATATTTCGATATAGTCTGCAACTCTCGGTCGGGCTTCTAGGAATACACTCCGGCAGATCTCGGATCCAGCCTTTGCATAATATGGTATGCTGGTTTTTCTGCTTGCCGATTTCTAGTAAGAATCATCTCTGATCCGGGATGGTTACAATAAAGCTTGTGCCTTCCATGGATCTGTGCTACATAGTCGGGTATTAATGTTAGTTTAGCTAATCTTTTAAGGAATGCGCGAAATGAACGAATATTCTAGAGTCCAGAGACGTTAGGCGGGTAGGGTTCGAAAATGCCGCCCGGTCCCGCCCGGCGGCCCTTGTGGTTTTGATATGCCTATTGAAGCCCCTCATCGATGAACACGAACGCGCTGACACGAGCTTATCTGGTCCTCGGGGGGCTGGGGGCGGTGTCGCTGATCGCCTACGGCGTATACCGAAGCTATGCACCGGCAGTCACGGCTCCTGCCCCGGCGACGGTGGCGCAACCAGCGCCGGCGAACACCAAGATGTTCGGCATCATGACGGCGGCCCGGTTCATCGCTCGCGGGCAGGTGATCGCGCGGGAGGACGTGTCCACCACGATGATCGCCGGAACGATGCCGCAGGGAGGGCGGACGGCGATCGGCGATGTCGTGGGCAAGGTGGCGACCGCCGACATCCTGCCGCAGCAGCTGCTGCTCGATTCCACCATATCCGCCGATCCGGCCAAGGCGGGCCTGGCTGCACTGGTGCCCGCCGGCTATCGCGCGATCAGCATCCTGACCAATGACGAGATCGCGGTCAGCCAGTTCATCCGGCCGGGCGACAAGGTCGATATCCAGCTGGTGCTGCCCGACACCGTCTTTGCCAAGCAAGGCATGGCGGAGCGGCCGGAAACCGACATCAGCGAAGCGCGCACGGTGCTGCAGGACGTCCTGGTGCTGACCGTCGGCGCCACCCTCGGCGATCCGACACTGGCCCAGGCCGCTGCCGAGCAGACCGCCAGCACATCCGGTCGCCGCAACGATCCGTCGCGGACCATCAGCCTGGCCATGACGCCGGACCAGATCGCCAAATTCGCCCTGGCCCGCAGCCTCGGCGCCTTCTACCTGTCCCTGCGCGGCCCCGACGACCTGCAGCTGATCGGGGACAACACCGCTAAGCTCTCCGACATCCGCGGTCCCACGCCGCCGCCGGCCGCGCCGGCGACGCCGCAGAAGCGCCCGATCGAGCTGATCGTCGGCGACCGCACCCAGCTGATCTACCCGAAGACGTCCGGAGAGCCGCGATGAGGTTTGTGGTCCGCCTGCTGTATGTCGCGGTTCTCGTCCTCGTCACCCAGGTCGCGGGGGCTGAGGAACTGCGGCTCGGCGTCGGCGCCCAGCGCGTGATCAACCTGCCCGCCCCGATCACCCGCATCGTCGTCGGCCAGGGCGGCATCATCGACGCGACGGCCCTGAACGAGGACCAGCTGCAGATCACCGGCCTGCAATCCGGCAAGACCACGCTCAACATCTTCACCGCGCAGTCGGACCAGGGCGTCGCCTACGACGTCACGGTCGGCGGCGCGACCGTCGCCCTGCCCACCATCCCCGACCGCGGCGACCCGGCCCGGCAGATCCGCGGCCAGCCGGGGCTGCAGGGAGTGCGGGTCAGCCGCGACGGCGACACGCTGGTGCTGTCCGGCACGGTGCCGGACCTGGACGCCCATGCCCGGGCCTCGAGCATCGCCCGTGCCTATGGCGGCAACAACGTCGTCGACCTGACCCGGGTCACCGGCAACCAGATGGTCGCCGTCGATATTCAGTTCGCGGCGGTGTCGGCCACCACGCTGCGCGCCCTCGGCTTCAACTTCTCGGCCCTCGGCGGCAGCGACTTCCAGGGCGCGCTGATCGGCCCCAACACCTATCAGAGCTTCAACTTCACCGGCCGCAACCTGTCGATCTCGGCATCGCCGGCGCTGACCAGCGCGTTCAACCTGTTCCTGGCCGATCCGCGCAACGGCATCCTCGGCCTGCTCAGCGCCTTGTCGCAGGCCGGCCTGACCCAGCTGCTGGCGCAGCCGACCCTGCTGGTCCGCTCCGGCGACCATGCGGAGTTCCTGGCCGGCGGCGAGGTGCCGATCCCGGTGCCGCAGGGCGGCGCGTCGATCGGCACCGTGACCATCGAATACCATCAGTACGGCGTGAAGCTGGACATCGCCCCGGTGGTGCTGTCGGACAAGCGCATCGTGCTGAAGGTGGCGCCCGAGGTCAGCGAGCTCGACTACGCCAATGCCCTGGAGTTCCAGGGCTTCCAGGTGCCGGCCTTCCGCCGCCGCTCGACCTCGACCACGGTGGAGCTGGGCAACGGCCAGAGCTTCGTGCTGGCCGGGCTGATGTACAGCAACAGCCAGATCAACGAGAGCAAGTTCCCCTGGCTCGGCGACATTCCGATCATCGGCGCCCTGTTCAAGAGCACCAACAACCAGCAGGAGCGGCAGGAGCTGATCATCGTGGCCACGCCGCGGCTGGTCACGCCCCTGGCCCCGAACCAGATCCCGCCGCTGCCGGGCGTCGACACGCGCAAGTTCAATCCGACCGTCGGCGACATGATCCTGAATGTCGATCAGGTGCAGGATCATCTCGCGCCCTACGGGCTGATGCGGTAGGCGGCCATGCACAGGATCAGCGTCGCCACCTCCGACACCAACATCGCCGCCGCCTTGATCGCGGCCCTGGACGGCGTCGCCGCGGTGATCCGCTCGGCCCCGGACACGGCCTCGCTGGTCGAGCTGTGCGGCAAGACCGAGCTCGACCTGATCCTGCTCGACGCCGACCCGATCTCGGGCTTCGGCACCGCGCTGGCGGATGCGATGCGGTCGGTGATCGCGACCGATCCCGGGGTGCCGGTCGTCGTCCTGGGCGACGAGGCCGATGCCCGCTCGGTGCTGCGGGCGATCCGCGCCGGGGCGACCGATGTGATCGACCGGGACGCGCGCGGCGAGGTGCTGGGCGGCCAGGTCGGCCGGCACCTCACCGGCACGCCGCGCGGCAACGAC
>NZ_JANX01000357.1 GCF_000767795.1 Inquilinus limosus MP06
GATGTGATCGAGGGCGAGGGGCTGGTCGCCAATGCCCGCGATACCGGGGGCGTCCTGGCCGAGGCGCTGCGGGCGCTGGCCAACCGTCACCCGGCCATCGGCGATGTGCGCGGCGCCGGGCTGTTCGTCGGGGTCGAGCTGGTGCGCGACCGGGCGACGCGCGAGCCGGACGGCGCGCTGGCCGCCCGCGTGGTCAACGGGCTGCGCCGCCGGAAGGTGCTGGTCAGCAGCTGCGGCCGGAACGGCAACGTGCTGAAGCTGCGTCCGCCGCTGGTCTTCCGCCGCGAGCACGCCGAGCTCCTGGTCGATGCGCTGGACCGCACTTTGGCGGATCCGGACGGGGCGTAGCCGCGGTTCCCCATACCGTCATTGCGAGCGAAGCGAAGCAATCCAGGGGCCGGTGCGCACCGGCCTCTGGATTGCTTCGTCGGCTTCGCCTCCTCGCAATGACGGTGTGGGACAGACCTGCCATTTCTCGGCAAGGCCGGCCCCTTACGTCGTCCCGCGCTCGACCAGCTCAGGCTCGATCACGATCGAATGCTGCAGGCTGCGGCCTTCGATCCGGTCGATCAGCATGCGCATGGCGGCGTCGCCCAGGTCCTGCTTGGCGACATGGATGGTCGACAAGGGCGGATTGACCAGCCGCGCGGCCAGGATGTCGTCGCAGCCCAGCACGGCGATGTCGCCCGGCACCGCCAGCCCGGCGTCGCGGAGCACTGACAGGGTGCCGATCGCGATCAGGTCGTTGTAGCAGATCACCGCGTCGACCTTCGTGCCGCCGGCGGACAGGCGGCGGGCGGCGGCAATGCCGCCCTCCAGGTCCGGGGTCGTCGCCTCTTCGGCCACCAGCTCCAACCCGTTCTCCGCCAGGGCGTCCAGGATGCCGGCGCGGCGCATCCGGCCGCTGTAGGAGGTCGGCGGCCCGCCGATATAGGCGATGCGCCGGCGGCCGCGCTCGATCAGCCGCCGCGTCGCCTCCGCCAGGCCGGTGCGGAAGTCGATCTCGATCGTGCCCGCCACGCGGCGCGGCATCGGCCGGTTGATCAGCACCGCCGCCCGGTGCGGCTCGATCGCCTGCTGCAGCCGCTTGTCCTCCAGCCGGGCGCTGCAGACGATGACGCCGTCGACCCGCCGGTCCAGCAGCGTCGCCAGCACCTCGGCCTCGCGCTCCGGATCCTCGACCACGTTGCAGGTCAGCAGGGTGAAGCCGCGGGCGCGGGCCGCCAGCTCGGCGCCCTTGATCACCTCCGGAAAGAACGGGTTGCCGATGTCCGGCACTACGATGCCGATGGTGTAGGAGCGGTCGCCCTTCAGCCCCTTGGCGAAGGTGTTCGGCCGGTAGGCCAGGCTGGCGGCCGCCGCCAGCACCCGGGCCCGTGTCTCCTCGCTGGCACCGCCGCGGCCGTTCATCACCCGCGACGCCGTCATGGTCGAGACGCCGGCCGTCGCCGCCACATCCGCCAAGGTGGCGCCGCGGGGCAGGGGCTTCAGGCTGCGGGAAGTGTTATCGTTAACTGTCACTCTCGCTTGTCTCTGGCGAGGTTGGGCATTCAATCCATTCAATACGTAGAATTTTCCTGAACGGCAAGCCGTATTGACGAACGTTAACGTTAACGATATTGAGTCGGACATAAGGTCGAAGACCAACTCAGAGGGAGGACTCAGGATGGGCGCCGGAACGCGCGCGCTGTGGGGCGCGGCCTTGATCCCGATGCTGCTGTGGGGCGGGCCGGCCGGAGCCGCCGAGTATCACGAGGCGCCGTCGCTGGCCGCCGAGGTGTCGGCCGGCAAGCTGCCGCCGGTGGCGCAGCGCCTGCCGGAGCATCCGCTGGTGGTGACGCCGCTGGAGAGCGTCGGCAAATACGGCGGCACCTGGCGGCAGGCGGTGGTCGGCGGCTCCGACGGCTCGATGGAGCGGACCATCGGCTACACCCGCCTGGTGCGCTGGAACCCGGCCTGGACCGACGTGGTGCCCGACGCCGCCGAATCCGTCGACGTCAACGACGACGCCACCGCCTTCACCTTCCATCTGCGGAAGGGGATGAAGTGGTCGGACGGCCAGCCCTTCACCGCCGACGACATCATGTTCTGGTACCAGGACGTGCTGATGAACCAGGAGCTGACGCCGTCGGCGCCGCGCTGGCTCCGCGCCGGCGGCAAGCCGGTGACGGTGGAGAAGATCGACGCCGAGACCGTGCGCTTCAGCTTCGCCGCGCCGAACGGCCTGTTCCTGCCGGCGATGGCGACGCAGCTCGGCTCCGACATCCTGGCGGCGTCGCCGGCCCATTACCTCAAGCAGTTCCACAAGACATACAATCCGGACGGGATCGACGCGCTGGTCAAGGCGGCCGGCGTGCCGAACTGGACGACGCTGTTCCAGAACAAGACCGCCTATCAGAACGCCAGCCGCTGGCGCGACCTCGGCCGTCCGGTGCTGGACCCCTGGGTGATGACCGTGCCCTACAGCGGCACCAGCCAGGTGGTCGCCGTCCGCAACCCGTATTTCTACAAGGTCGACACCGCCGGCAACCAGCTGCCCTATATCGACCGGGTCACCTATGACGTGGTCGGCGACACCCAAGGGCTGGTGCTGAAGGCGATCAACGGCGACCTCGACATGCAGGCCTACGGCCTCGACGGCATCGAGAACCAGGCGGTGCTGGCGCAGCACCGGGAGCAGGGCGGCTACCGCCTGTTCCGGGCCCGGCCGGCCTATTCCAACTCGATGCTGATCTGCCTGAACGAGACGGTGAAGGACCCGAACCTGCAGAAGGTGTTCCAGAACCGCGATTTCCGCATCGCCCTGTCCTATGCCATCAACCGCGACGAGCTGAACGAGCTGATCTATGCCGGCCTGTCCCGGCCCTATCAGGCGGCGCCGCGGCCGGACACCGGTCTGTATGACGAGACCATGGCCACCCAGTACACCGAGTACGATCCGGCCAAGGCCAACCAGCTGCTCGACGCCGCCGGCTTCGACAAGAAGGACGGCGACGGCTTCCGCCTCGGCCCCGACGGCAAGCGCATCTCCTTCGCCATCGACGCCCTGGCCTCGCGCAAATACCATGTCGACGCGCTGGAACTGATCCGCAAATACTGGCGCGATGTCGGCATCGACATGCAGGTCAAGGCGATCGAATCCTCCTTCGCCTTCGCCCGCCAGCTCGCCAACGACCAGCAGGGCCTGGTCTGGCTGGGCGGCGGCGGCTACGACTTCCTCGGGCTGCTCGACCCGAAATGGTATTTCCCCTACGAGAACCAGTCGGCCTTCGCCTCGGCCTGGGGCATCTGGTACCAGAGCCCGAAGGACCCGAACGCGATCGAGCCGACCGGCCCGGCGCGCGAGCAGCAGGAGCTGTATGAGCAGCTGAAGGCGCAGCCGACCACGGCACGCCAGATCGAGGTGATGAAGAAGCTGCTGGCCATCACCCGCGACCAGTTCTGGGTGATCGGCACGGTGATGGCGCCGGACAATTACGGCGTGGTGAAGACCACCATGAAGAACGTGCCGGAGGAGATGCCGGACACCGTCTTCTACATGACGCCGGGGCCGACCAACCCGGAAACCTACTTCTACGAATAGCCGGCCCCGCTCCCGCAACGACACCGAGGCCGCGATGCTTCGCTTCCTGCTGCGCCGCCTGATCTACATGGCCGTGACGCTGGCCGCGGTCTCGGTGGTCGTGTTCATCGTCATCCAGCTGCCGCCGGGCGACTTCCTGACCAGCTACGTCGCCCGCTATTCCGAGCAGGGCGGGTCGGTCGACACGGCGATGCTGGAGTCGATGCGGGCCCAATACGGCCTCGGCCAGCCCTGGTACGTGCAGTACTGGCGCTGGATCTCCAACATCGTCTTCGCGGGCGATTTCGGCCAGTCCTTCGACTGGAACCGGCCGGTCTCCTCGCTGCTGTGGGACCGCATGGGCATGACCCTGCTGCTGTCCTTCATCACCCTGCTCGTCACCTGGGCGGTGTCGCTGCCGATCGGCATCTACAGCGCGGTGCGGCGCTACTCCTCGCTCGACTACGTCGTCACCTTCCTCAGCTTCCTCGGCCTCGCCATCCCCAGCTTCCTCTTGGCCCTGGTGCTGATGTTCGTGCTGTCGCGCAGCTTCGGCGCCGATGTCGGCGGCTTCTTCTCGGCCGAATACATCAACGCGCCGTGGAGCTGGGGCAAGGTCGCCGACCTGGCGGCGCATCTGTACCTGCCGGTCTTCGTCCTGGCCGTGCACGGCACCGCGTCGCTGGTCCGGATCATGCGGGCCAACCTGCTGGACGAGCTGAACAAGCCCTATGTCACCACCGCCCGCGCCGCCGGCCTGCCGGAGCGGACGGTGCTGCTGCGCTATCCGGTGCGGGTGGCGCTGAACCCCTTCGTCTCCACCATCGGCTGGATCCTGCCGGAGCTGGTGTCGGGCACCGTCATCGTCGGCGTCGTGCTCAGCCTGCCGACCGCCGGGCCGCTGCTGCTCGGCGCGCTGCTGACCCAGGACATGTACCTGGCCGGGTCCTTCATCCTGCTGCTCAGCGCGCTGACCATCCTCGGCAGCTTCATCTCCGACCTGCTGCTGGCCTGGCTCGACCCGCGCGTGCGGCACGGCTGAGGGGAGAACCATGACCGTCGCCGAACCGACCGCGATCCCGACGCCGCGCCGCGCCACCACGGCGGAGAAGGGGCAGTGGGCGCTGATCTACCGCCGCTTCCGCCGCCACCGCCTGGCGTGGTGGAGCGGGGTTGTGGTGATCGCGATCTACATTGTCGCCGCCTTCGCCGAGTTCGTCGCGCCCTATGGGCCGGAGACCTACAACTCGCGCTACACCTACGCGCCGCCGCAGATGCTGAAGTTCTTCGGCCATGACGCCCAGGGCAACTTCGCCCTGGCCTATGTCAACGGCATCAAGAGCACGGTCGACCCGCTGACGGTGCAGCGCACCTATGTCAGCGACCCGGCGAAGGTGATCCCGGTCGGGCTGTTCGTGAAGGGCGAGCCGTACCGGCTGCTCGGCCTGATCCCCTGGGACCGGCACCTGATCGGCCCGGTCGACCCGAAACAGCCCTTCTACCTGTGGGGCGCCGACCGGCTGGGCCGCGACGTGCTGTCCCTGACCATCCACGGGGCCCGCGTGTCGATGTCGATCGGCCTGGTCGGGGTGGCGATCAGCCTGTTCCTCGGCATCCTGTTCGGCGGCATCTCCGGCTATTACGGCGGCTGGGTCGACGAGGTGGTGCAACGGACCATCGACTTCCTGAAGTCGATCCCGACCATCCCGCTATGGATGGGCTTCGCCGCCGCGATCCCGACCAACATCGACCCGCTGATGGTCTATTTCTGGATCACCGTGATCCTGTCGCTCTTGGGCTGGACCGAGCTGGCGCGCGTCGTCCGCGGCCGCTTCCTGTCTCTGAGGACCGAGGATTTCGTGCTGGCCGCGCGGCTGGACGGCTGCTCGCGCCAGCGGGTGATCTGGCGGCACATGGTGCCGTCCTTCACCAGCCACATCATCGCCTCGGTGACGCTGGCGATCCCGTCGATGATCCTGGCCGAGACCGCGCTCAGCTTCCTCGGCATCGGGCTGAAGCCGCCGGTGATCAGCTGGGGCGTGCTGCTGAAGGACGCCCAGAACCTGCTGGCCGTCACCACCGCGCCCTGGCTGTTCATCCCGGGCATCGCTGTCGTCGTCGCCGTGCTGGCGCTGAACTTCCTGGGGGATGGAATCCGCGATGCCGCCGACCCCTACAACTGAGCCTCTCCTCCGGGTCGAGGGCCTGCGGGTGCAGATCGGCACGGATGACGGGCTGATCCGCCCGGTCGACGGCGTCAGCTTCGAGATGGAGGCGGGCAGGACCCTGTGCATCGTCGGCGAATCCGGCTCGGGCAAGAGCATGACCGGCCGGGCGCTGATGAACCTGATGCCGGAGCGGATGCGCATCGCCGGCGGCCGTATCGCCTTCCGCACCGCCGCCGGCCCGGTGGTCGACATCGCCGGCCTGCCGCCGCGCGGCCCGGCGATCCGCGCCATCCGCGGGGCCGAGATCGCGCTGGTGTCGCAGGAGCCGATGGCGGCGCTGTCGCCGGTGCACACCATCGGCCAGCAGCTCGGCGCCGTGATCCGCCAGCATATGGGCCTCAGCCGCAAGGCGGCGCGGGAGCGGGCGCTGGAATGCCTGGCCGATGTCGGCATCCCGAAGCCGGCGGAGCGGCTGGACAGCTATCCCTTCGAGTTCTCCGGCGGCATGCGCCAGCGCGTCTGCATCGCCCTGGCCCTGTCCTGCGGCCCGCGGCTGATCATCGCCGACGAGCCGACCACCGCGCTCGACGTCACCACCCAGGCCAACATCCTCGATTTGTTCAAGAAGCTGCAGGCGGAGCATGGCCTGTCGATCCTGTTCATCACCCACGACCTCGGCGTGGTCGCCGACGTCGCCGACCAGGTGGCGGTGATGTATCTCGGCCGGGTGGTC
>NZ_JANX01000358.1 GCF_000767795.1 Inquilinus limosus MP06
CCCCTCCCCTAGCCCCTCCGCGAGGGGAGGGGGACTCGTAAGAGCGCGGGTGAGGGGGCCGGCGTTCACTCGGCCGCCTTGCTCTTGCGAGCGGCTGTCTTCTTGGCGGGGGCTGCCTTCTTGGCCGGGGCCTTCTTGGCGGCGGCCTTCGGCGCCGCCTTGGCCGCCGAGCGGCCGCGGCCGCCCTTGGCCGGGCCTTTCGCCGCCTTGGCGGCCAGCCATTCGACCGCCTTCTCCACCGTCACCGCCTCCGGCTCCACGCCGCGGGGCAGCGAAGCCATGACCTTGCCGTGCCGGACATAGGGGCCGTAGCGGCCGGCGAAGACCTTGATCGGCTCGCCGCCGTCGGGATGCGGGCCGACCTCGCGCAGCGGCTCGGCGCTGGGCCGGGCCTTGGCGGCATCGGCGGCCAGCAGGTCGACGGCGCGGTTCATGCCGATCTTCAGCACGTCCTCGTCCGGCGGCAGGTTCTTGTAGCGCTCGCCATGCTTCAGATACGGCCCGAAGCGGCCGATGCCGGCGACGATCGGCTCGCCCGATTCCGGGTGGCGGCCGATCTCGCGCGGCAGGGAGAGGAGGGCCAGCGCCTCCTCCAGCCCGATCGTCATCGGGTCCTGCGATTTGGTCAGCGAGGCGCGCTTCGGCTTCTCGCCCTTCGCCGTCTCGTCCTTGGGGCCAAGCTGGGCGTAGATGCCATAGGGCCCCTTGCGGATCGACACCGGCAGGCCGGTCTCCGGATCGTCGCCCAGCAGGCGCGGCAGGGCCGATTCCTCGCCATTGCCCTCCTCACCCGGCGCGCCCAGCGGCCGGGTGTAGCGGCATTCCGGATAGTTCGAGCAACCGACGAAGGCGCCGGTGCGGCCCAGCTTCAGTCCAAGCCGGCCCTTGGCGCAGGACGGGCACAGCCGCGGGTCGGTGCCGTCGCCCTTCGGCGGGAACAGATGGTCCGACAGCGCCTCGTCCAGGGCCGAGATCACGTCGCCGATCTTGAGGTCCTTGGTCTCCTCCACCGCGGCGTGGAACGCGGCCCAGAAGTCGCGCAGCACCTGCTTCCAGTCGAGCTTGCCGCCCGAGATGTCGTCGAGTTGCTCCTCCAGCTTCGCCGTGAAATCGTATTCGACGTAGCGCTTGAAGAAGTTCTCCAGGAAGGCGGTGACGATGCGGCCGCGATCCTCCGGGATGAAGCGCTTCTTCTCCAACCGCACATATTCCCGGTCCTGCAGCACCTGCAGGATCGAGGCGTAGGTGGAGGGGCGGCCGATGCCCAGCTCCTCCATCCGCTTGACCAGGCTGGCCTCGGTGAAGCGCGGCGGCGGCTGGGTGAAGTGCTGCTCGGGCATGGTCTTGCGGCGCTCGACCGCGTCGCCCTTGGCCATGGCCGGCAGGCGGCGCTGGCTCTCATCCGCATCCTCGCCCGGGGCCGCCGGGTCGTCGCGGTCCTCCTGATAGACCTTGAGGAAGCCGTCGAAGCGGATGACCGTGCCGACGGCGCGGAACACCGCGGTCTGGCGGGCATCGGCGACGTCGACGATGGCCTGGTCCAGCACCGCCGATTCCATCTGGCAGGCCATGGTGCGCTTCCAGACCAGCTCGTAGAGGCGCAGCTCCTCGCGCGACAGGAAGCGGGACACGTCCTCCGGCCGGCGGCGCAGGTCGGTCGGGCGGATCGCCTCATGCGCTTCCTGGGCGTTTTTGGCGGTCGATTTGTAGACCCGCGGCTGCCCCGGCACGTAGTTCGGGCCGTACAGGTTGCCGATCGCCTGGCGGGCCTGGGCGATGGCCTCGCCGGCCAGGGTCAGGCCGTCGGTCCGCATATAGGTGATCAGGCCGACGGTCTCGCCGCCGATGTCGACGCCCTCATACAGGCGCTGGGCGGTGCGCATGGTCTGGGTGGCGCTCATGCCCAGCTTGCGCGACGCCTCCTGCTGCAGGGTCGAGGTGGTGAAGGGCGGGGCCGGGTGGCGCCGCACCTGCTTGGTCTCGACCGAGACGACAGCGAAGGCCAGCGGATCGATCGCCGCCACCGCTGCCCGGGCCGAGGCCTCGTCCGGCAGGTCGAACTTGTCGAGCTTGCGGCCGTTCAGATGGGTCAGCCGCGCGGTGAACTCGTCGCCCTTCGGCGTCCGGAACACCGCCTCGATGCTCCAGAACTCGCGCGGCTTGAAGCGCTCGATCTCGATCTCGCGCTCGCAGATCAGCCGCAGCGCCACGGACTGGACACGGCCGGCGGAGCGGGAGCCCGGCAGCTTGCGCCACAGCACCGGCGACAGGGTGAAGCCGACCAGATAGTCCAGCGCCCGGCGGGCCAGATAGGCCTCGATCAGCTCGCGGTCCAGGTCGCGCGGATGGGCAACGGCGTCGAGGATGGCGGACTTGGTGATCTCGTTGAAGGTGACCCGGCGGATGTCCAGGTCCTTCAGCCCGCGGCGATCGCGCAGCAGCTGCTGCACATGCCAGGAGATCGCCTCGCCCTCGCGATCCGGGTCGGTGGCCAGCAGCACGCGGTTGGCGTCCTTGGCGGCGCGGGCGATCTCGTCCATGCGGGACTTGCCGCGGTCGGCCAGCTCCCAGTCCATGGCGAAGTCTTCCTCCGGCCGCACCGAGCCGTCCTTGGCCGGCAGGTCGCGGACATGGCCGAAGCTGGCCAGCACCGTATAGTCGCGGCCGAGATACTTGTTGATCGTCTTGGCCTTCGCGGGCGACTCGACGATGACGAGGGTCTGGTCTGCCAAAGCGCCACACTCAATTCTGACGACGGCGCCGCCGGGGAGGCGGCGCCAGGAAACGGACTCACCAATAACGGCAAGTCAGAGCAGGCTGATCCGGTTGCCGGGCTGGCGCTCGATCCGGCCGGCGAGTTCGAGCTCCAGCAGCACGGTCAGCACCACCGGCGGAGACAATTGGCAATCGCGCAACAGTTCGTCAACCGCCGTCGGTGTCGGCGACAGCAGCTCCAGCACCCGGGCCATCGCCCGGTCGCGGTCGGTTCCGGCCCCATCGGCGCCCTCCGGCACGAGGATGGAGGAGGGGCGGGGTGCCGGCGGCGGCTCGCGCAGCAGCGGGCTGGAGATCTGCGGCGCCAGCGCCTCGATCACATGCTCGGCCGATTCGACCAGGGTGGCGCCGCCGCGGATCAGCCGATTGCAGCCCTGGGCGCGAGGATCGAGCGGCGATCCCGGCACCGCCAGCACCTGCCGGCCCTGCTCCGCCGCCATGCGGGCGGTGATCAGCGAGCCGGAGCGCAGCGCCGCCTCGATCACCACCACGCCCAGCGACAGGCCGGAGATCAGGCGGTTGCGGCGCGGGAAATGGCGGGCGGTCGGCTGGGTGCCGAGGGCGCATTCCGCCACCACCAGCCCGGATTCGGCGAGGCGGTCGTAGAGGCCGGCATTCTCCGGCGGGTAGATGATGTCGATGCCGCCCGCCAGCACCGCCAGCGTGCCGGTGGCCAGGGCGCCCTCATGCGCCGCGGTGTCGATGCCGCGGGCGAAGCCGGAGACGACGGTGAAGCCGGCCTCGCCCAGCTGCCGCGCCATGCCATGGGCGAAGCGACGGCCGTTCAGCGAGGCGTTGCGGGCTCCGACGATGCCGACCATCGGCCGGGCCGCCAGCTCGCCGCGGCCCAGCAGTGACAGCACCGGCGGCGCATCCTCGATCATCGCCAGGATGCCGGGATAGTCCGGCTCGCAGGCGGCGACGAGACGGCCGCCGATCCGCGCCAGCGCGTCCAGCTCGCGCCTGGCTTCGGCGACGGAGGGCGGCTTCAGCTCGGCCCGCCGGCCGCCGCGGCGCGACAGCTCGGGCAGCGCCTGGATCGCGGCGCCGGCGGAGCCGTAGCGGGCGATCAGGTCATGGAAGGTGATGGGTCCGACGGCGTCGGTCCTGGCGAGGCGAAGCCAGTCCAGCCGCTCGGCTTCGCTCAAGGGGCGCCGGGAGGTCGTCATCCTGCCAGCTTCGGGGCAGCCCGGCGGCCGGGTCAACCGGCAATTGGTGCGGAGGCGGACAGGCCAACTTTAAGCTGTCATCCCCGGGCTTGCCCCGAGGATCCAGGGGCGGCCGGAGCGGCTCTCCGGGACCCCTGGATTGCCGGGTCAAGCCCGGCAATGACAGAAAAGGGGAGGCGCTGACCCGGGAGGAGGCCTCAGCCCGCCGCGGCCTTCTTCTGGCCGATCTTCGGCTCCTCGCCGCGCAGCAGCCGGCGGATGTTGCCGTCATGGCGGATGAACACCAGCACGGCGATGAACAGGGCCAGGGCCGCGCGCGGCAGGTCGGTCCAGACCGCGCCGAGGATGGTCGTGCCCGACAGGGCCCAGGCCAGCACCGGCGCCGCGGCGATCGCCGCCAGCGCGGCGAGCGAGGAGTAGCGGAACAGGGCGGCCATCGCCAGCCAGACCAGGCAGCACAGCACGCCGACCGGCCACATGATCGCCAGCAGCGTGCCCAGCGCCGTGGCCACGCCCTTGCCGCCCTTGAAGCCGAGCCAGACCGGAAAGATGTGGCCCAGCATGGCGCCGCCGCCGGCGATCACGGCCAGCATCGGGTCGAAGAGGCCGGCGACCAGCACCGCGATCGCGCCCTTGCCGCCGTCCAGCAGCAGCGTCGCCAGGGCCAGGCCCTTGTGGCCGGTGCGCAGCACATTGGTGGCGCCGATGTTGCCGGAGCCGATGTTGCGGATGTCGCCCAGCCCGGCGGCCCTGGTCAGCACCAGGCCGAACGGGATCGAGCCGAGCAGATAGCCCAGCACCGCCGCGGCGGCGACCGCCCAGATCGAAGTGGGGTCGAATGAGGACATGAGCGAATCCGTTCCCTGCGCCGGCTCCATCATGGCGATTTTCCCGGCCGGGGGAACGGCGATCTCAGGCCGCGTGGTTCAGGTGGCGGATGCGGCGCAGCTGCGGGAACCAGGCCGACCACAGCCCGGCCACCGCCATGGTGCCCAGGCCGCCGACCACCACCGCCGGCACCACGCCGATCAGCGAGGCCGAGATGCCGGAGCGGAACTCGCCGAGCTCGTTCGAGGCGCCGACGAAGACCATGTTCACCGCATTCACCCGGCCGCGCAGGGCATCCGGCGTCCACAGCTGGATCAGCGTCTCGCGGATATAGACGCTGACCATGTCGAAGGCGCCCATCAACGCCAGCGCCACGATCGACAGCCAGGGCAGGGTGGAGGCGCCGAAGACGCAGGTGAAGGCGCCGAAGCCGGCAACGCAGGCGAACATGATCAGACCGGCCTGGTCCTCGATCGGCCGGCGGGCCAGCCAGATCGCCACCACCAGCGCGCCGATGCCGGGGCCGGCGCGCAGCAGGCCCAGGCCCCAGGGGCCGACATCGAGGATGTCGCGGGCATAGGCCGGCAGCAGCGCCGTGGCGCCGCCCAGCAGCACGGCGAAGAGGTCGAGCGTGATCGCGCCCAGCACCACCTTCTCGCCCCAGATGTAGCGGAAGCCGGCGCCCAGGCTCTCCCAGCTCGCCGGCTCCGGCACCGTCTTCTGCGCCGGCTTCGGGATCAGCGCCACGAGGCCGATCGAGGCCGCCATCAGCGCCGCGGCGAGGGCGTAGGGCACCTCCGCCGCCAGGCCGTACAGCAGGCCGCCGATCACCGGGCCGCTGATGGTGGCGATCTGCCAGGAGGAGGAGTTCCAGGCGATCGCGGTCGACAGCTCCTCCGGCGGCACCAGGTTGGGCAGCAGCGACTGCACTGCCGGGCCCAGGAAGGCGCGGGCGATGCCGAAGCCGGCCAGGACCACGAAGATCGGCCAGACCCGGTGGTCGCCGCCGATGGTCAGGGCCAGCAGCCCGAGGGCGCACACGATCTCGGCGCCGATGCAGACCGCCATGATGCGGCGCCGGTTGTAGCGGTCCGCCGCGGCGCCGGTGACCAGCACCAGCGCCAGCGAGGGCAGGAACTGCACCAGTCCGACCAGGCCGAGGTCGAACGGGTCGCGGGTCAGGTCATAGACCTGCCAGCCGACCGCGACGCTGATGAACTGCACCGCGAAGGTCGCGATCAGCCGGGCGGTCCAGTAATAGGCGAAGCCGCGGTGGCGGAAGATGCTTCCGGACGCGGCGGTCGGAGGGTCGTCGTCGGTCATCGGCGGCGCTGCGAGAAGGGGCGCCGACCATAGCGGGTCGGGACGACCGGCGGAACCCGGATCGCCGGGATGGCTGCCCGGCGACCCCGTCGGGCCGTGCCGTCAGTCGATGGCGTCGCCGGTGGCGTCCAGCGGGGCGGCGACCGGGTGGCCGACCACCGGCACGGCCTTGACCACGGCGCCGGTGACGCGGAACGGCGCGGCGACGACGCCGCAGCCGGCGAGGGTGACGGCCGCGGCCAGGACCAGCCAGCGGGCCGGTCGGCGGCGAGCGCGGATTACCATGTCCTGTCCTTCATCTGCTTCCAGGCAAACGGCATCGATGCGCCCATCGTATCATTTCTGCCGCGGCGGCGGGCCCGGCCGC